>NZ_JBQSWV010000001.1:0-268663 GCF_052377495.1 Corynebacterium sp. AOP36-E1-14 | reverse complement strand
TGTTGTCGGGTTACCCGCACCTGGAGGAGACCTACCACGTGGGCGAGGGTGTGATCCCGGCGGTGCGTCGGCGTGGTTTCGCCGTGACGAACCACGGGCCGGCGCTCGCAGAGAAGGCGCAGGAGAAACAGGACGCAGAGGTGAAAAGCGCATGAGGCGGAGCACCAGCCGCACCACGCTGACCACCCTCACCGCGGTGGTCGCGTCGGGCGCTCTGGCGGTCAGCGGCTGCAACGCGGTGTCGGACAGTACCGGGGACGCCGACTACGACGAGACCGCCGCGATCTCCGACGAGGTCGACGAGGACACCGTCCTGCGCATCGGCGACCCGCGCACGCAGACGGCGCTGGAGGCGTCCGGCCTGATCGACGAGCTGGACTTCACCCCGGAGTGGGCGAACATCGACGGCGGGCCGAAGACGCTCGAGGCCTTCCGCGCCGACGCGCTGGACGTGGGCGCGGTCGCCGACATCCCGCCGCTGTTCGCCACGTGGACCAACGAACCGGTGCGCATCGTCTCGGCGCGCCGCACCGTGGACCCGCTGGAGCACCCCACCTACGAGCTGGGGGTGGCACCCGGCGCGGACGTCGCCGACATCAAGGACCTGAAGGGTAAACGTATCGCCTACAGCCCGGGTCAGGCGCAGGGCGCGCTGGTGCTGCGCGTGCTGCAGGAGGCCGGGCTGAGCAAGGACGACGTGGACCTCGTGGAGCTGCAGAGCACCGACGACACCTTCGTCAACGTGATCGCCAAGGGCGAGGTGGACGTCGCCCCGCTGGGCATCGAGCAGGCGCGGTCCTACCTGGCGAAGTACGCGCAGGACGGGGCGTCCACCATCGCCCCGGGCGTGCCGGACGACCCCTGGCACCTCTACGTGCCGACGTCGACGCTGCAGGACGAGAAGAAGACCGCGGCGCTGAAGCAGTACGCGCAGGTGTGGAACAAGCTCAACCTGTGGATCAACGACCACCGCGAGGAGTACGCGCAGGCCTACCTCGTCGACCACGAGGGACTGTCGGAGCAGGACGCCGACTACGTGGTGCAGCGTCAGGGCGAGTTCGCCGTGCCGGACACCTGGGACGACCTCATCGCCGAACACCAGGAGACCGCCGACCTGCTGTCCAAGGAGCAGGACCACCCCGAGATCGACGTCGAGGACCTCTACGACCGTCGGTTCGAACCCGAGGAGTTGTCGTCATGACGACCACACTGGAACCCACCACCGCGCCACCGGCGGGGACAACACCCGCGCAGGACGCACCGACGCGCGTGTCACCCGGCACCGACGTGCGCCCGGTGCGGCGCAGCTACGGCCCCGGGCGGGCCACGCGCCGGGCGCGCGGCTCCGTCGGCGTCCTCGTCCTGCTGGCGGCGTGGGTCGTCGGCTCGGCGACGGGCCTGATCGACCCGCGCATCCTCGCCGCACCCTGGCAGGTCGCGAGCGCGTTCGGCGAGCTGGTGGCGTCCGGCCGTCTGCAGGAGTCGCTCGTGGCCTCGCTGACACGCGCCGGCATCGGCATCGCCGCGGGCGTGGCCGCCGGTGTGGCGCTGGCCCTGCTGGCGGGCCTGTCCCGCTGGGGCGAGTCGCTGATCGACGGTCCGGTGCAGGTCAAACGCTCGATTCCCACACTGGCGCTCATGCCGCTGCTGATCCTGTGGTTCGGCATCGGTGAGGAGATGAAGATCACCACCATCGCCCTGGCCACCCTGATCCCGGTGTACATGAACACCTTCGACGGGCTGCGCTCCATCGACCGGCGGTTCGTGGAACTGGCCAGTACCCTGAAGTTGGGCCGGGTGGAGTTCCTGCGTCGGGTGATCCTGCCTGGCGCGCTGCCCGGGGTGATCCTGGGGCTGCGCTTCGGGGTGACCGCGGGGCTGCTGGCCCTGGTCGTGGTGGAGCAGGTGAACACCACCTCCGGGCTGGGGTACATGATCACGTTGGCGTCCAACTACGGGCAGACCGAGATCATCGTGGTCGGCCTGGTGGTCTACGCGGTGCTCGGCGTGGCCGCCGACGCGCTCATCCGCACTGTCGGAGGGAGGGCGCTGACATGGCGACGAACCATCAGCTGAGTGTCCGTGACCTGCACCGCAGTTTCGACGGCGCCCGCGACGTGCTCGCCGGGGTGGACCTGGAAATCGCGCCGGGCGAGTTCGTGGCCTTGCTGGGACGCAGCGGGTCCGGCAAGTCCACGTTGCTGCGTGCCCTGGCCGGGCTGGACGCCGACGTCGCCGGTCACGGGGTCGTCGCGGTGCCGGAGCGGGTGTCGGTGGTCTTCCAGGACTCACGCCTGGTGCCGTGGCTGCGCATCGCCGACAACGTGTCCCTCGGGTTGCCGTCCACCGGTACCGCCGGGCGGGCGACCGAGAAGGCGGTGGCCGACGCCCTGGAGGAGGTCGGCCTGGCAGGGCGGGAACGCGCCTGGCCGGTGGAGCTCTCCGGCGGCGAGCAGCAGCGCGCCGCACTGGCCCGAGCCCTGGTCCGCCAGCCGGAGCTGCTGCTGGCCGACGAACCCTTCGGTGCGTTGGACGCGTTGACGAAGATCCGGATGCACGGTCTGCTGCGCGACCTGGTCGCCCGGCACCGGCCGTCGGTGCTGATGATCACCCACGACGTGGACGAGGCGATCGCCCTGGCCGACCGGGTGGTGGTGCTGACCGACGGGCAGCTCAGCCTTGACCTGCGCACGGACAGTACGGACGGTGCAGGTGCAGACGGGGATCTGCGCGAGCGCCTGCTGGAGGAGTTGGGGGTTGTGGCACACTCCTGACATGAGCACTTCTGGACAGGCGGCACAGTCGGCACAGTCGGTGGCCGCGCTGATGCGCGCGAGGGTGGCGGACGGCCGGCTGCCCGGCGGTGTCGTTGCTGGCGGGGTAGGCGGGGAGGCCGGGGACAACGTGCTGGCCGTGGGCGTGCAGGACCTGGCGTCCGGCACACCGGTGGCGCCGGACACCCTGTTCTTCTGGGACTCCCTGGGCAAACCCGTCATCGCGGCGGTGGTGCTGACCTTCGTCGCCGAGGGGCTGCTCGCCCTGGACACTCCGGTGACCCGTTGGCTGCCGGAGCTCGCCGGGCCGCGCGTGCTCGTCGAGGCCACCGGTGATCTGAACGAGACGGTCGCCAGTGACCGTGAAGCCACGGTGGAGGACCTGCTCACCCTGCGCGGTGGGCTGGGCTACATTCCGGACTTCGAGGCGGACTACAGCGTCCGGCTGTTCGCCGACCTGCAGGAGGGCCACCACGGGGAGGTGTCGCGCGAGCAGTACCTCGCCGCCGCCGCGGCGATGCCCCTGGCGCACCAGCCGGGGCAGGGGTGGACGTACAACACCGGGGCCACGCTGCTGGGCCTGTTTGTCGAGCGCGTCGGCGGGGCCTCACTCGATGAATTGACGGCCACCCGCGTACTCACGCCGCTGGGCATGGACGACACGACGTGGTGGGTGGACGCCGCGCGGCGTCCACGTTTCGCCTCCCGCTACGTGGACTCGGCGGACGGTGTGCGTCTGGTGGACGCTGCGGACGGCGTGCACGCCGCACCGCCGTCCTTCCCGGACGGGGCGGGCGCGTTGATCGGCCCGGTGGGTGACTGGGTGCGTTTCGCCCGGATGCTGGCCGGAGGTGGGGAACTCGACGGGGTGCGGGTGCTGCCGAAGGAACTGGTCAGCGCGATGATGACGGATCATCTCGACGATGCCCAGCGGGCGATGGGTGGCTTCTTCCTCACCGATGTGGAGGGTCAGGGCTGGGGCTACGGCGGCAGCGTGCGCCCGGACGGCTCCTACGGGTGGGCCGGCTCGGCCGGCACGTGGGGGCGGGTGGACCCGGCCACCGGCGAGCTGCTGGTGGTGTTCACCCAGCTCGCCCTGCACGGCCCGCAGGGTTCGGCCCTGTTCGACGAGGTCGATCAGGTGTGGGGCGCACGCTAAACCCGGGTGGTCACGGCCGGGGCTTGCCCTCGATCCAGTAGGCGACCCAGTCGACGAAGGCGGTGTCCACGCCCCAGTCGTCCACGGCCACACCGCGCACGGCCTTGGTCATGCCGACCTCCCCGCTGGCCCACACGTACTGGGCGGCGGTGCAGGGGTGTGAGATCGAGGCGGCCTCGTGCAGGTGCCGGGTCACGGCCTCGGCCTCCATGCCGGGGGAGGTGTAGATGATCTGCAGCGAGGCGACCTTCTCGGACCAGTCCTCGGCGATCCCGCCCTCCAGGTCCTCGGGGGAGTGGGCGACGATAACCAGGTGGTAGCGGTGCAGGTCGTCCGGGTGGTGGTCGGCGGTGAACTCCAGGATCGTCAGCAACGCCGGCACGGCCGAGGGGTCGGCGACGAAGAGCGGGCGCTCGGCGTGCCGGATCCAGATCGCGTTGCACAGCCACACCCCGGCGGTCGCACCCGGGGAGACCTCGCTGACCCAGGTGGCGCCGGGGCCGGGGTGGTCGTCGTGCATGACCACGTCCACGTCGATCTCGCCGGCGTCCTGGCGCAGGTGACGCACCGTGTACCAGCGCAGACCGGGCCGGACGTCCTCCTCGATGTCGGCGACGGCGGCGCGGATGTTGCGTCCGGCGGTGTCGAAGGACTCGAAGTCGCGTCCGTCCTGCGGCATGAGCAGGCCGAAGAACTCGTCGGGCCCGGTGAGCTCGAGCTCGCGGAAGTCCGGGGAGGCCAGGGTGAGCCGACGCAGGTTCGGGGCGATGAGCTCGTTGGCGGTCACGGTGACCTGGATTAGCCGGCCGCCGAAGTCGTCGGCGGGCTCGGTGTCCTCGGTGGCGTCGCGGCGCGGGTGCTCACGCAGCTCGATGTCACGGACGGCGGTAGAGGGTGTGGTGGCCATGGTGTGGTGTTCCTTGTTCTCTTACGGTGAAGTTAGGTGGTCGCCGGTCTCCGGCGGGGCGGAGGGGACGATGAGCGGCCCGCCGACGACGGGGTCCTCGATGACGACGGCGTCCAGGTTGAAGACGTCTGCCAGCAGTTCGGAGGTGATGATCTCGCCGGGGCTGCCGGCCGCCTCCACGGCACCGTTGCGCATCACCACGAGGTGGTCGGAGTAGCGCACGGCGAGGTTGAGGTCGTGCAGGACCATGACCACCGTACGGTCCAGGCGTCGCCTGAGTTCGCGGACCAGGTCGAGGACCTCGATGGAGTGGGAGAGGTCGAGGTAGGTGGTCGGCTCGTCGAGGAAGAGCACCTCGGTCTGCTGGGCCAGGACCATGGAGATCCACACGCGCTGGCGCTGTCCGCCGGACAGGGAGTCCACGGGACGGTCGGCGAGGTTGGCCACCGAGGTCATCTCGAGGGCGGCCATGACCTCCTCCTCGTCGGTGGAGGACCACTGGCGGATCCAGCTCTGGTGCGGGTGGCGCCCTCGGGCGACGAGGTCGGAGACGATGAGCCCGGGAGGCGACAGCGGGGACTGCGGCAGCACGCTGATGATCTTCGCCAGGTCCTTGCGCTTCATCGTGCCGATGTCGGTCTCGTCGAGCAGGACGTCGCCGGTGCGCGAGGGCAGCAGGCGGGACAGGGAGCGCAGCAGCGTGGACTTGCCGCAGCCGTTGGGCCCGATGATGGTGGTCACCTTGCCGCCGGGGATGTTCAGCGAGAGGTCGCTGATGATCGGGTCGGCCTTGCCGTAGCCGACGGTGAGGCCGGAGGCGCTGATGGTGTTGGTCTGGAGACTCTTCTGGGTACTCATTCGGTGGAGGCCCTCCGGTTGTTCTGGATGAGCAGGTAGATCAGGAACAGGCCGCCGACGGCGGAGGTCAGCAGGCCGACGGGCAGTTCGACGGGGAGGATCGACTGGGTGGCCATGTCGGCGAGGATCAGCAGGCAGGAGCCGAACAGGCCGGACGCCAGCAGCGGCGGGGTGGAGCGTCCGCACAGCCGTTGGGCGATCTGCGGGGAGACGAAGGCGACGAAGCCGATGGGGCCGGCGGCGGAGACCGCGACGGCGGCCAGGGCGACGGAGAACACCAGCAGCGCGACCTGCACGCCGGTGACGTTCTGGCCGAGGGAGCGGGCGACGTCCGGGCCCAGGATGCTGGCCATGAGCTGGAAGGAGATCCAGGCGAAAACCGGAACACCGATGAGCACCAGGAGGATCACCGGCATGGCACGCGTCCAGTTGGAGGCGTTCAGCGAGCCGGAAAGCCACATCTGTGCGGTGGTGGCGTCGCGCAGGTCCGCCCGCGTCATGAGGAAGGAGATGTAGGCCATCAGCAGGGCGGAGATGATGATGCCGGAGAGCACCAGGCGGAAGGGGTCCATGCCCCGCTGGTAGGCCAGCAGCCAGATGGCCAGGCCGGTGAGCAGGCCGCCGATGAGGGCGGCGACGGGGATACCGACGCCGGAGAGCCAGCCGACCAGTCCGCCGGACGCCCCGCCGCCGAGAACGATGATGGTCACGGCCATGGCGGAGGCACCGGTGGTGATACCGAGGATGTCCGGGCTGGCCAGGGCATTGCGGGTCACGGACTGGGTGAGTGCGCCGGAGAGGCCCAGGGCGGTGCCCACGACGATGCCGGTCACCGAGCGGGGCATGCGCCAGTCGAAGACCACGAGCTCCTCGATGCGCGAGGGCTCCACGATCATGTCGCGCAGCGCGGTGAGGTGCAGGGCGTCGAAGAGGCGGGCACCGATGACCTCGGCCACGCGGATCGGGGTCAGCGGGTAGTCGCCGAGGCAGATGGACAGCAGCAGCAACAGGACGACGCCGACGGCGAGGGCTGCCGAGACCGCGAACTGCCGGGGACGCCAGACCATCGACAGTGCCCCGAGGCGGAAGGCGGGACGCTCGGGGACCGTGCCCTCGTGGACGTAGGTGAGTTTCGTGCGTGAGCGGGTGCCGGCGTTCTGGGTCATAGCTGCACGACCTTCCTGCGCACGAGCATGTAGATGAACAGTGGTGCACCGACGAAGGCCAGGACGATGCCGACCTGGAGTTCACCGGGGCGGGCGACGAGGCGTCCGAGGACGTCGGCGTAGAGCAGCAGGGTTGCTCCGCCGAGCGCGGAGTACGGCAGGATCCACCGGTAGTCCGGCCCGGTGATGGAGCGCACCAGGTGGGGGACGACGAGGCCGAGGAAGGCGATGGGGCCGGCGGCGGCGGTGGCGGCCGCGGCGAGCAGGGCGATGATCACCATGCCCATCAGGCGGGCCACCTTGGTGTTCACGCCGAGAGCGGTGGCCACGTCGTCGCCGAGGTTGAGGAGGTTGAGATGGGGGCCGGTGGCGAAGGCGAGGATCAGACCGATGATGATGATCGGCAGCACACCCCAGAAGATCGTCATGTCGCGTCCGGCGACGGAGCCGACGGTCCAGAAACGCATCCGGTCGAGGTTGTTCTCGTCGGTGAGGACGAAGGCGCTGATAATCGCCTGCAGGACGGCGTTCATCGCAGCGCCGCCGAGGATGAGGGTCAGGGGGTGGACGTTGCCGCCGCCGACGGAGGCGAGTCCGAAGACGGCGCAGGTGGCGATCAGCGCGCCGCCGAAGGCCCAGGCGGCGGTGGCGGCGGTGCCGGAGACGTTGAAGACGGCGAAGCTGACGACGACGGCGAGGGCGGCACCCGAGGAGATGCCGAGGATGCCGGGGTCGGCCAGGGGGTTTCTGGTGTGCCCCTGGATCAGTGCGCCGGCCACGCCGAGTCCGGCCCCGACGATGAGACCGATGAGGGTCCGGGGAAAGCGGAGCTCCGTGATGACCTGGAGGTCGGGGTCGTCGATCCGGTCGGCACGGAGTGCGGAGGGCAGTTGGCGCAGGGAGTCCAGCATCACGTCGGTGGGGATGACGCGGGAGCCGTAGGCGAGGCTGAGTAGGAATCCGATGACGAGCAGGACGGTGAGGCAGAGGAGGCCGAGGAGCCGGCGTCTGCGCAGTCGGGAGGTGGCGGATGGGCCGGGTGGCGCGGCAACATCGGTGGTTCCCGTCGTCATCGGGCCCCTTTCACTCGTCGGAACGAGCGTGGAGGCATGGCTCGACCCCCGCATCCACGCTCGAGGATAGGTTCACCTTAGATCTTGGGTGAGACTCGCGCAATGAATAGCAGGGGTCGGGGGAGACCAGTGGGGAGTGCCCGTTTGGTCAGGTCTAGCTGAAGAGGCCGCCGAGGCCGATCGCTGCGGAGATGAGGCCGATGACCTTGGTGATGTTGCCGATACCGTTGGACCAGCCACCATCTTCCTCGGTTACGAAGGAGCCGAGGACACCATCGTCGCCGAAGATGTCCTCGAGGTATGCCTCGATGTCGATGTTCGAGGAACCCTCCGAAGAGCCTTCGGAGGAACCCTCGCTGAGGGAGGAGGTGATCGAGCTGAGATCGCTCGACTCGGTCTCGCTGGAGGTAGTCAGGGAGCCGGTGGGCAGGCTGCCATCCTGGGCTGCGGCCATGCCGGTGCCGGTGATGGCGAGGGTGACGGCGGTGGCGCCGGCGAGCAGAGACTTCTTGAGCTTCATGGGGATTCCTCTTGTGTCAGTGTCCAGCTATTCCGAGTGGGGTAGCTGACGTGTTCGTTCCGTCCCCTATCATGTTGTATCTACGAACAAAGGTCCACAGGAAGATCTTAGTGTGCCCCTTTTGGGTGTAGTGGGTAGACGCTGACATGGGAAAACACCCCGCCGGAGGGGGCGGGGTGTTAAGTAGTCGGCGCTCGGGCTCTTAGCCGATCTGGCTCTCGATGAAGCCGCGGCTGTTCTCGAGAACGCCCTGGAAGGCGTCGGAGGCGTCGACGACGGCGACGTATGCGCCGGCGAGGGTGGCGACGGCTGCTCCGCCGGCGGCCAGGCTGACGAGAGCCTCAGAGGCCTTCCCGTAGTCGAACTGCCCGTCGGTCCAGGATCCGAGGGCGTCCGCACCGGTGATGGAACCGAGGACGTCGCGCTGGTTCGACAGCTCAGCGGACGGGGCGGTGGGGGCGCTGCCGGTCTCGTCGTTGGAGGCGGAGCTACCCGTGCTGCCGGTCTCGTCGGGCAGGTCCTCCTGGGCGGAGGCGATACCGGTGCTGGCGATTGCCAGGGTGGCGGCGGTGGCTGCGGTCAGGAGAGTCTTACGAGTCTTCATGCTTGTTTCGCTCCTCTTGAGGATCAGTGGTGAGGGGGACAAAGCAGAACGTAGCATGAACGGTTTTCTCCGGGCAGGGATATATTCGCACTGGTCAAAGCGAAATACGGGGGCGGGTATATCAGTTTGAGGTGGCCAGGAGACGTCGGTATCGGACTGGAGGTACGGGGCAGGGTAAGAGAATGTCGGGGATGACGGGCGCAATCGCGATCGTACGGCGGGAGGGTATGGCCTGATCGGTTGGTCCGGAGAAGAGAGCCAGGGGATCGGCGTGCGGTGAGATTGCGGACCCTCGTTCGGGGGTGTAGGCATACGAAACGGCCCCGACCGGGAGGTCGGGGCCGTTTCACTTCTTCTGTCCTGCTGAGGAGTCTGTCTACCGCGGGCGCGGTGTCAGATAAGAAGGGCCGGGCGGGGAACTCGAAGTCGTCCACCATGTCCTGGAAGCCCTGGATGGCGGTGTAGATGTCCGGGATGATGTCGATGGAACCGGCAACGGCACCGCCGAAGGTGTTGATGACGGCGAGGATCTCGCTGGCGTCGGCCATGCTGCCGAGGAGGCCTTCGAAATCACCGTCTTCGCCCTCGGAGGAGGAGGACGAGAGCGAGGACAAGGAGCCCTGGGTCTCGGTGTCTTCGGTGCCGTCCTGGGCGGAGGCGATGCCGGTACCGGCGACGGCGAGGGTGGTGGCGGTGGCTGCGGCGAGCAGGCTCTTCTTGATGGTCATGAAAGTGTGTTTCCTCACTGAACTGGTGTGGCCGTCCGAAGGGGTCAAGTCTCCGGTCGGAGGCGGGTGGTTCCGCCGTTCGGGGGAGAAGTTACCAGCGCAGCACCGGCCTGTCGCGGGGTAAAACAGTTTCAGTGGTACTACGTTCTGTTATGAAATGTAATTGGAGGCTTACCTGAGTGGCGGGTACTACGCCCCTCGGTATGGGTTCGGCGAGTTCTAAAGCGCCGAAATAGGGGGCCGTGTCCAACTTTTGTCACCCTTGTCCAGATGGCGATTGTACTGGTAGGAGAGGAAAAGGATGTCTGCCGGCGCTCGCGTTCTGGCTTGGCGCGGGGGAATCTTCAGGGAGGCGCGGTCGGGTGAATGTGACGTAATTCGTCACTGTGTGAAAAGTGAGCAGAATACAGATTGAGGCGTTACTGTGACGTACCCCATAGGGTAATTTTCGGGGGTGCCCCCGGTGGTACCGGGCGGGCCTTGTCCGTCATGTAAATAGGCAGGTTTGGCCCGTGGCGTCGCTGGTGGCATACTTGAGCGGTTGCCTGTGGTCCATAGGTCGCTCCGGTGCGCTTCGCGCGGACCGGACCGCCGACCGGCTGGACCGCGAAGAGGCACGGACCGCGCACGTGAGGGTCGGTAATCCCACGTGCACAGAACTACTAGGTCTACAAGGAGACTAGAAGTGATTCAGCAGGAATCGCGTCTGAAGGTCGCCGATAACACCGGAGCCCGGGAAATCCTGGTCATCCGCGTGCTCGGCGGCTCCACCCGACGCTCCGGCGGTATCGGCGACATCGTCGTCGCCACCGTCAAGGAAGCAACCCCCGGCGGAAACGTGAAGTCCGGTGACATCGTCAAGGCTGTCATCGTGCGCACCAAGAAGGAGACCCGTCGTCCGGACGGCTCCTACATCAAGTTCGACGAGAACGCTGCCGTTCTCATCAAGGGTGCGGACAACACCGACCCCCGCGGTACCCGCATCTTCGGGCCGGTCGCCCGCGAGCTGCGTGACAAGCGCTTCATGCGCATCGTTTCTCTCGCACCGGAGGTGATCTAACCCATGAAGATCCACAAGGGCGATACCGTCCTGGTCATCTCGGGTCCGGACAAGGGCGCGAAGGGTCGGGTCATCGAGGCCTTCCCGCAGCGCGACAAGGTCCTGGTCGAGGGCGTCAACCGCATCAAGAAGCACGTCGTGAACTCCGCGCCCGAGCGTGGCGCCGAGTCCGAGGGCATCGTCACCCAGGAGGCCCCCATCCACGTGTCCAACGTGATGGTCCTCGACGCTGACGGCGAGCCCACCCGCGTCGGCTTCCGCTTCGATGAGGACGGCAAGAAGATCCGCATCTCCCGCCGCACCGGGAAGGACATCTGATGAGCGACAACTACACCCCCCGTCTCAAGAGCCGCTACCGCGGCGAGATCCGGGAGAACCTGAACACCGAGTTCAACTTCGACAACGTCATGCAGATCCCCGGCGTGACCAAGGTCGTCGTGAACATGGGTGTCGGCGAGGCTGCCCGCGACTCCAAGCTGATCAACGGTGCCATCAAGGACCTCACCCTGATCACCGGTCAGAAGCCGCAGATCCGCCAGGCCAAGAAGGCGATCTCGAACTTCAAGCTGCGTGAGGGCATGCCCATCGGCGCCCGCGTCACCCTGCGTGGCGACCGCATGTGGGAGTTCCTCGACCGCCTGCTGACCGTGGCCCTGCCCCGAATCCGCGACTTCCGCGGTCTCTCGGACCAGCAGTTCGACGGCAACGGCAACTACACCTTCGGTCTCAACGAGCAGTCCATGTTCTACGAGATCGACGTCGACTCCATCGACCGTCCCCGCGGTATGAACATCACCGTGGTGACCACCGCCACCAACAACGAGGAAGGCCGCGCGCTGCTGCGCGAGCTGGGCTTCCCGTTCGAGGCCGGCCAGAACGCCGAGAAGTAAACACTTCCCGACGCTCGTCGACACCGCCCCGACCCGCTGCACAAGCGGGCCGGGGCGGTGTTTTGCTATTCTGGAACGTCGGCGACGGCAAGCCGGTAACCGCGCTTGTACACCGTCTGAATCAGATCCGGCTCAGCGAGCGCGCTGCGGATCCGCGCGACCGTGACCTCCACGGCGCGCTCCGTGGTCTGCTCATCGGACCACCCGTCGGCGTGACCACCCGTGATACCGCTCGACAACTCCTTGGAGATTTCCTCCCGCGACAGCACGCGACCAGGACGGGCTGCCAGGATCCGCAAAAGATTTGAACCGGTGCGTCCCAAAGGATGAAAGCGACCGTCCAGCAGGATGCCCCCGGTACGCACATGGAGCGGGCCGTATGGCGTGGCGGTCGCGGTATGCGGCCCCGCCATCAGGAGCACCGTCTCACGTACGAGCGCCCCCAGGCGGAAACGTTCCGGGATAGCCGGCGACAGTCCGGCAGCCTCAAGGGGCACGGCGGTGATTGGCCCCACCGCCCCGAAGATCGTGCGCTCGCCGGAGAGCTGCTGGATGGCAGGTAAGGTTCCGAGTTGCTCGGCGAAACGCAGCCAGGCCCTCGCACCGGGTGCCGAGGTGAACAGCACTGCGTCCACGTTGCCTGCCGCCACCATCCCCGTGGTCCGTCCCACCAGGTCCGGGTCCGGCGGAGCACCCCACCGGTAGATCGTGAGCCCCTGTACCTCGGCCCCGGCAGCCACGAGTGTGCTCTCCATCTCGGGGTCGCCTTCGCCATGATGCTGGATTACGATGCGCTTGCCCCGAACCCCTTCGGCCAGGAGGTACTCGGTAATCTCGGCCGAGGTCTCGGTCTCTGCGACCCAGTCGATCTCGAGGCCAGCTTGCTGGACAGCACCACGGGCCTTGGGCCCGCGGACCAGGATCTGAGGGCGTCGCAGAGAGCTGATTAAGTCGACCTGGATCCCGTCCTGTTCGGCGGCGTCCATCCACCCGCGGAAGCCGACACCGGTGGTGACCACGACGATGTCCGGGGGAGTCTCGAGCAGCAAGCGGGTCTCGTGAAGGAGTTCTGCGTCGTCGAAGTGCGGCGTGATCGTCAGTGGGGGCGCGATGATCGTCGATGCCCCGTGACGTTGCAGGGCCGTCGCGAACTCCGCCGACCGCCTGTCGACGGGCAGCAGAATCGTGCACCCCTCCAACGCCTCCGAGATCTGTTTCGCCTCCCTCATGCAGACGCCTTCACGGCGGTGGTGTCGTCGGTGAGGAGGCCGGCACGCGCGGTCTCCCCGACGATGATTACCGCAGGATTAGCCACGGAGTTGGTCCGGGCAGTGTTCGTGACGTTTGCGAGGGTCGTGCGGAACACCCGTTGATTAGTGCGGTGGGCGTTCTCGACGATGGCCACCGGCCGGTCGCGCGGGACGCCGGACGCCAGGGCGTCGGAGGAGAACTCCTGCAATGTGGCGACGCCCATGAGGACGACGACGGTGGTGTCGTCGTCCTGAAGGGCGGCGAGGGTTGCAGGTCGGGGACGTCGATGGCCATTCACCACGTAGAGGCTATCTGCTACACCACGGTGTGTCACAGGAACACCCGCCACCGCCGGTGCCGAGACCGCGCTGCTGACACCCGGGAGGACGTCAACCGGTATGCCAGCCGCGGTGCAGGCCTGCGCCTCCTCGCCGCCGCGCCCGAACACGAAGGGGTCGCCACCCTTGAGACGGGCCACCTTCAGCCCACGGCGGGCTCGGTCGATGATCAGGCCGTTGATCTGCTCCTGGGGCACGCGGTGGCGGCCCGGGGCTTTGCCAACATCGATAATCTCCACGTCCGGTCCGACGTCCTCCAGGACATCGGTGGGGCCGAGCCTGTCGTGGATGATCACGTCGGCTTGCAGCAATGCCCGGTAGCCACGCAGCGTCAATAGGTCCCCTGGGCCGGGGCCGCCGCCGATGAGGACTACCGACCCGCGCTCGTAGCCCTCCTCGCCGGCCCGGCCGCGGATCCGCCGGGTCGGCAACAGACCACGGTCCAACTGGCGCTGTACCGCGGATCGGATCTCGGTGCTGCGACGTGGGTCTGGGCCATCGGTGGAGACGGTGCCGATCGCCACGTCGCCGTGACGGGCCACCGCGCAGAGACGCGCGCTTCCCCCAAGGGCGTCACCGGCGTCGATGCACCAGATCCTGCGTTCATCGCAGGCGGCCACCACCGCCGAATCCGCCGACGGATTGCCCGTGGCGGTGTGGACGAGCCATGCGTCGTCGAGATCGGCCGGGTGGAAGGTGCGGGCTACCCACGCCACGCGGCCCGGGTCAAGAGTCGCATGCTTGTGGATCACTGCGGCGGTGTCAGCGGAGAGCCGTGGCGCGACGATGCGCAGGACCGCACCTTCGTCGATCAGTCGGTCTGCGCGCCTGGCAGTGACGGTCCCACCGCCGACAAGGACAACCAATCGGTCACGTACGTCGAGTCCGGTCATGACAATGGTCATGGGAGTTCCTCCAAGTGAGAGCAGAAGTTCGTCAGGTTCTGTCACTCTTGATGGTAGGAATCAGGTGTTTCACCGACCGGTCACCAGGGCAACAGGTGTGGGTCGGTTTTCTTACACGCCACCGGACGGTCGTGAGAGAAAAGGGCGGGGTTCCCAGGTCAGTGGCACACCTGCACGCGACGACCGCCGGCCAGGGCACCGGCCTCATCGTCGTCGAGCCTGACCGCATAGGTCGCCAAACAGTTCCCGTCGTCTTCCAACGACTGGCCGTCGGACAGGCGGAAGCGTTGCTTCAGTAGTGGCGAGGCCACCGTGGCCTCGCCGTCCGCCTCGCCGACGATTCCCCTGCTGATCACAGCCGCACCCATGTACGGGTCGATGTTCGACACGGCGTACACGGTGGAGCCGGCGCGGAACAGGGCTATCTGGGTGCCATCGTCGAGCAGGGCGGCGGCACCGAGGTTCTCCTCGAGGTCGTCGAGGAGGCAGATGGTGGTGTAAGTCATGGTGGATCATTTCCTCTCTGGGTGGTCGTCAGACTGCGATTATCAGACTGCGGTGTGCAGCGCGGGTAGCGGCAGCGGGACCTTGCGACCGTCCTGCTTCTGGAACTGGACGGTGGGGTCCGGTGACTCGGGTGCGTTGACGAAGGAGACGAAGCGGCCGAGCTTCTCCGGATCGTCGAGGACATCCCGCCATTCGTCGGTGTAGTCCTCGACGTGGCGGTCGATGAAGGCCTCCAGGTCGGCAGCGATGCCGAGGGAGTCGTCGCAGACCACGTCTCGAATGTGGTCGAGGCCGCCGTCCATCTCCGCCTGCCAGGCGGCGGTGCGTTGCAGCCGGTCGGCGGTGCGGACGTAGAAGCCGATGTAGCGGTCGATGTAGCTGATCAGCGTGCGTTCGTCGAGATCCCCGGCCAGCAGTTCAGCGTGCCGTGGGGTCGCTCCACCGTTGCCGCCGACGTACAGGTTCCAGCCGTGTTCCGTGGCAATGACGCCGACGTCCTTGCCCCGAGCCTCTGCGCACTCGCGGGCGCAACCGGAAACTCCCATTTTCAACTTGTGGGGACTGCGCAGACCCCGGTAGCGCATCTCCAGGTCCACGGCCATCTTCACCGAGTCCTGCTGGCCATACCGGCACCAGTCGGTTCCCACGCAGCTTTTCACCGCCCGGAGCGCCTTGCCATAGGCCTGGCCGGACTCCATGCCGGCGTCCACCAGTCTGCGCCAGATGGCGGGGAGTTGGTCGACCCGGGCGCCGAACATGTCGATACGTTGGGCGCCGGTGACCTTGGTGTACAGGTCGAAGTCGCGGGCGATCTCACCGCACACGATCAGCTGCTCGGCGGTGACCTGGCCACCGGGCATGCGGGGCACCACGGAGTAGGAGCCATTCCTTTGGATGTTCGCCAGGAAGCGGTCATTGGAGTCTTGGAGGGCCGCGTGACCATCGTCCAGGACGTGGTGGCCGGTGTTGAGCGTGGCGAAGATAGATGCCATGGTCGGCTTGCAGATCTCGCAACCTCGTCCGGTGCCGAACCGTGCGATGAACCCGGGGAAGTCGCGCAGGCCCGAAGCCGCGGCGCACTCGAAGAGTTCGGCCCTGGACTGAGGGAAGTGCTCGCACAGGGCCTTGGACAGTTCCACTCCCTCGGCATCGAGCAACTGGTTGAGCAGGCCCAAGCAGGAACCGCAGCTCGTCCCTGCCCGTGTGCAGGTTTTCAGGTCCGTCACCGAGCAGGCACCGTCGCCGATAGCTTCGCGGACATCGCCCTTGGATACGGCGTTGCAGGAGCAGATCTGTGCGGCATCGGGCAGGGCACCGACTCCCACACCCGCCCCGTCAGTACCGTCAGCACCACTAGCGGCGGGGGCGAGGAAGGACATCGGTGCGTCCAGCTCGCCGCCGACCATGGGCCGCAGCAACGCGTAGGACGTGCAGTCGCCGACGAGGACGCCGCCGAGCAGTGTCCGGCCGTTGCCGTCCATGACGAGCTTGCCGTAAGTGCCGGACACCGGGTCGTTGACGGTGAGGGGGCGCGCCCCCTCGGTGGTGCCGTGGGCGTCGCCGAAGCTGGCGACATCGACCCCCATCAGTTTAAGTTTGGTGGACATGTCTGGGACCTCGAAAGGGGTGGCTTCGCGTCCAGTGAGACGGTCGGCGACGATCTCGGCGGTCGAGTAGCCGGGTGCCACGAGGCCGTAACAGACCCCGTCGACGGCGGCGCACTCGCCGACGGCGCTGATATCGGGGTCGCTGGTGCGGCACAAGGCGTCGACGAGGATCCCACCCCGCGGCGCGGTGTCCAAGGGCGTGCCTGTGGCAGCCGTGGCGAGGGAGTCGTGCGGGCGCACCCCGGTGGAGAAGATGACGATGTCGACGGGAAGCAGCTCCTCGTTCGCCGGGGCATGGTCTTCGTTGCTGCTGAGCGACATCTCGAGAGAGTCTGGGGTTCCGTCCGACGAGGTGGTCTCCCGGATGCTTTGTGTGGAGGTGTTCAAGTGCACCGTGACACCCAGGTCGCGGACCTTGTCTGCGAGGAGAACACCGCCGGCAGGGTCGACCTGCAGCGGCATAAGTCGAGGGGATCGTTCGATGATGTGGGCCTGCGCGCCGAGCAAGAGGAGTGCGTTGGCTGCCTCCAACCCCAGCAACCCGCCGCCGATGACCGCGCCGCGTGGCTGGCGTCCGGCACGTCGGGCATGCTCAACGATGTCGCGGATGCGGTCCAGGTCGTTGATCGTCCGGTAGACCATGCACCTGTCAAGGTCGTTGCCCGGGACCGGTGGGACGAAGGGGTAGGAGCCCGTGGCCAGCACCAGGTGGTCGTAGCCGATGACCTCCGGTTCACCGGGGGCATCACTCTCGCACGAGACGGTGTGTTTGTCCCGGTCGATTCCGGTCACCCGGGCATGGTGAACCCTGACCGTCCCCGGGAGTTCGGAAAGCTCCAGATTGCCGCGGTCCCACGTGGAGACATAGCTCGACAGGGCGACACGGTCGTAGGCGTGGCACCGTTCACCCGAGATCACCGTGATGTCCGCGTCGGGGTCGCGGTCGAGGATGTCGGTGACCGTCCGGTGGCCGACCATACCGAAGCCGACGACGACGATGCGGTTTGTTGGTTGAGGGTTGTGTGCTGTGTCCATGTGCCTCACGCTATGGTCCATTCACCGGCGAAGACACTGTTGAGAGAAGTGTTTTACGAGCGGTTCACGGCCGTCGGACGTCCGTGACGGCGGCGACACGTGGCGGTAACAACGGCATGGCGGTCAGTAGACGTCCTTGACGTAGCGGCGTTCCGACGACAGCACGGACATGAAACGCCGCGTCGCCTCGGGATCCATCCGGCCCTGTTCGGCGACGATGCGGTGCAGCGTGGCGTCGACGTCCGGGGCCATCTTCCTGGCGTCTCCGCAGACATAGAGGTAGGCACCCCGGTCGATCCACGACCACAGTTCGCCGGCATTGCGCAGCATGAGGTCCTGGACGTAGACCTTGTCCTTCTGATCCCGGGAGAACGCAGTATCGAGGCGGGTGAGCACGCCGTCCTTGCGCAAGCCGGTGAATTCGTCCTGGTAGAGAAAGTCCGTGGCAGCGTGCTGCTCACCGAAGAAAAGCCAGCTGTCCCCGGTCGCCCCGCGGTGCCTACGGTCGTGCAGGAAGCCACGAAATGGTGCGACCCCTGTGCCGGGCCCGACCATGATGACCGGCGCGGAAGGCTCCTCCGGTGGCCCGAAGTTTTTATTGGGTGAGACGAAGATGCGCACCCGGTCGCCGGCGTTGGCTTGCGCGAGGAAGCCGGAGCACACACCGCGGCGTCGTCCGCCATCAGTCCGGAATTCCACGGCCGAGACGGTGATCTCCACCTGGGTGGCATCGGTGTGAGGGCTCGAGCAGATTGAGTACATGCGGGGCTTCATCCGGGGCAGCGCCTGCGCCCACTCTTCGGCGGACGCGTCGACGGCGTGCGTCGTCAGCAGGTCTGCGGTGTGGCGGCCCCAGGCGAACTCCCGAGCGCGCGCCGGGTCGTCGGCGATGCCGTCTGTGCCGGCGAGTCCCGCGTGGGGATGGTGGGTGTGCACCAGTCGCAGGACGTCCGGAGTGATGGTGGTGATGTCGAAGGTGGTTGTCAGTGCCTCGCGCAGGGGAAGGGTTGTCTCGTCCACCCGAATGTCCGTGTCCGGGTCGAGACCGGTGAGGGAGAGCCACTCGTCGACGACTTCCGGGCGGTTCGTTGGCCAGACTCCGAGGGCGTCCCCGGTGGTGTAGCTCAGCGTGTCCTTGGGGAGGGCGAACGCCACCCGCCGGACGTCCTTGGCGGAGTCGTCGCCGGTCAACCGGGAGGACTCCAGGATCTCGGTGATCAGAGGGTGCCGGCGACTGTAGGTGGGTGCAGGGGTTGGCACAGGGGTCTGTGCAGCGACGGGCGCAGGCGCCGGCGCGCCAGCGTCCGGCAGGGCGTCCAGCACCCGGTTCTGCCAGGTTCTCGCCGTGGATTCGTAGTTCGGTTCGCAGGCTTGCCACGCGGCGATCCGGGTGGCCCCCAGTTCCGCCAGGCGCTCGTCGAGCGAGCGGGCGAAGCCGCAGAAGTCAGAGTAGGAGGAATCCCCGAAACCCAGCACCGAGTAGGACAGGTCCTGCAGACAGGACGGTGACGCATGGGGGTCCATCGCCATCACGGTGTCCCACAGTGACTCCCCGTTATCGGGGGCCTCACCGTCACCGGTGGAGGACACCACGAACAGGACGGTACCGGTCAGGCCCTCGGCACCTACGTCGTCTGCTGGCACGGCGCGCGCGCTGTAACCTCTCTCCGAAATCGCTGCGACGAGCGAGGGTACGTAGTCTTCCACCGAGCCAGTCTGCGACGCCCACACCACGGTGACTGCGGGAGAGTCGGAGGAGAGGTCGGTGGCATCGTCGTCTGGGCCACCGTCGTCGGTGAGGGGAGCCAGACGGGAGAACATTCCCGCCAACGTGCCGTCCACCCAGGCCCGTGCCTGCGGCGACAACGGGGCCTGGGCAGGCACCACCGGCACCGCCGGCACAGCGTCCTGCGGCGGATTCGCCCGAAGCCCGCGCAGCATACCGTCGAGGTACACCTTCTCGAGGTCGGTCAGCACTGGGGCAGGGGAGTGCCCGTCCCCGTCGAAGATCCGGTCGAGCATGTCGCCGGACGCGCTGACCGCAGCGGACGCGCTGACCGCGACCTTCGCCGCGTCCACAGCGCACGCCTTGAACTCCGGTTGCAGCGACTCCGGGTCCACGGCGTCGTTGGTCGCTTCGTTGACCACCTGGTCGGGGAAGTGCATCGGCATGAAACAGGTTCCCTGGACAATTCCGTCGTTGACGACGGCGGGGGCCTGAACAGAGCCTCGGCGTGAGGCGATCTCGACGAGGTCTCCCTCTGCGATGTCACGGGCCTCGGCATCGGTGGGGTGCAGATGAACGAACCCCGACGGATTGAGCTTCATCAGTTTGGCCACGCGCCCGGTCTTCGTCATCGTGTGCCACTGGTGCGGCAGTCGGCCGGTGGTCAGGACCAGGGGATAGTTCGCATCAGGGCACTCAGCCGGCGGGAGGTACGGACGGGCGAGGAACTGCGCGCGCCGCGAGGGTGTGGGAAAGGCCAGCCGGGGACGGTTTCCGTCGCCGTCCGTGTGCACGGACTGGCTGATGCCGTCGTTGAGGTAACGCACCGGGTGCCGGGAGTCGGGGGAACTCGCCGGCGCGGGCCACTGCACCGGCCCGCGACGCAGCCTGGGGTAGTCCACGCCACGGATGTCCCACCCGGTTTCCGGGTTGTGGAAGCGCCGAATTTCGTCGAATACCGATGAGGCGTCCGGGAAGTCGAAGCCGGCGAAACCCATCTCCTGGGCGACCCGGCAGATCAACTCCCAGTCCGGACGCGCCTGCCCCGGGGAGTCCATCAGCGGGGCAGTAAGCGTGAGCGTGCGTTCCGAGTTGACCATCACCCCCTCCGATTCTGTCCATAGCGCCGCAGGTAGCAGCACGTCGGCGTACTCCGCGGTGGCGGAACCGGCGAAGGCATCCTGGACGACCACGCACTCCGCATTCTCCAGCGCGGCGATGACCCTCGACCGGTTGGCCACCGAGGCCACCGGGTTCGTGCAGATCACCCACACCGCCTTGATCCGACCGTCCGCGAGAGCGTCGAACATGTCCACCGTGCCGCCGCCGAGGTTGTCGTGCAGGGTGCCCTGGGGGATCTGCCATATTTCCTCGACCTGCAGTCGGTGGTCGGGATTCAGGACCGTTCGTTGGCCCGGTAGCCCCGGACCCATGTATCCCATTTCGCGTCCGCCCATGGCATTAGGCTGCCCCGTCAGCGAGAACGGGCCGGCCCCCTCGTGGCAGATCGCGCCGGTCGCCAGGTGTAGATTGCACAGCGCGGTGGTGTGCCACGTTCCGTGTACCGACTGGTTGAGTCCCATCGTCCACAGGCTCATGAGGTTCCGCGTGGACCCGATCCACGCCGCGGCGGTTTTCAGATCGTCCACGGCGATGCCCGTAATCTCCGAGACCGTGTCGACGGGGTAGTCGGCGAGGTGGCTGGGCATGGCGTCCCACCCCTCGGTGAACTCCGCGATGAACTCTTCGTCGACGTCCCCAGCATCAGTGATCAGTCGGAGCAGGCCGTTGAGCAGTGCCATGTCGGTGCCGGGGCGGACGGGCAGGTACAGGTCAGCCTTCTTCGCCGTCGCAGTAAACCGTGGGTCGACCACGATCAGTTTCGCGCCGGCTTTGACCCGGTCCATCATCCGCAGGAAGAGGATGGGGTGGCAGTCGGCCATGTTTGCGCCGATGACCAGGAAGACGTCGGCGTGATCGAGGTCGTCGTAGCTACCCGGAGGGCCGTCGGCGCCGAGGGACTGCTTGTAGCCCGTAGCGGCACTGGCCATGCACAGCCTGGAGTTCGACTCGATGAGGTTCGTGCGGAAGTAGCCCTTGGCCAGTTTGTTCGACAGGTACTGCGACTCCAAGGACATCTGACCCGACACGTAGAACGCGACGGCGTCGTCGCCGTGCTCCTCACGGATGGCGGTGAACCTGCGGGCCGCCTCCGAGACGGCCTCGTCGAGGCCCACCGGCTTGCCGTCAATGAGGGCCGTCGACTGACGACCGCCAGCGTTGAGCAGGTCGGCGGTGGTGCTTCCTTTGGTGCACAACCTGCCCCGATTGGCGGGGTGCGTGCCGGTCCCCGTGGACGTGAGGACGCGCCGGGAATCGGCCGTCCCCTCGGCGGTGAGGGTGATCCCGCAGCCCACGCCGCAGTAGCCGCACACCGTGTCCACCGTGTCTACTGATTTCTCATCGCTACTGACTTCTGGAGTTGAGTTCATGGGCGAGAGACTAGGGGGCCGAGATTACCCCGCAGTCTTGTCCGGGTTACAGGCCGAGCAACAAGCTCTCACGCGTGGCCGCGAGGTGTTGAGAGGAGGTCGACACCTGTGGATCATGTGCCGGACAAGGCCAGGAAACTACCATCTACCTGCGGTAAGAGTATTGTTTCCCCGCTGGGCGGGTGCTTCGGAAGCAGTTATAAGTGATGGGACAGGAAGCCCGCAACCCCGCACCGATCGGAGACCCGCCCCATGACCATTGCTCCCGCAACCCAGAGAACCCAGAGCCCCCAGAGACCCCGTCCGCCGGAAACAGGCTGTCCCCCGGAGACCGAACTCGTCGTCGAGGAGGGTAGGTGGATTACCAACTGGCAACCGGAGAACCCCACCTTTTGGGAAGGCCCTGGGCGGCCGACGGCCCGGCGCAACCTCTTCTGGTCGGTGTTCTGCGAGTTCCTCGGCTTTGCGGTCTGGCAGATGTGGTCGGTGACGGTGATCCTGCTGCCGCAGGCCGGTATCGAGCTGACCTCCTCGCAACAGTTCTGGCTGGTCTCCCTGCCTCCGCTCGTCGGTGCGACGGCCCGCATTCCCTATAGCTTCACCGTGCCGATCTTCGGCGGACGAAACTGGACGGTGATTTCCGTCCTGCTGTTGCTCATCCCCACTGGTGCCACCGCCCTGGTGTTGTCCATGGACAACCCGCCGGTCTGGTCGCTGTTCGTGATCGCGGCGACGGCCGGGCTTGGCGGTGGGAACTTCGCGAGCTCGATGTCGAACATCACCTTCTTCTACCCGAAGGCGGAGAAAGGTCAGGCACTCGGCGTCAACGCGGCCGGCGGCAACCTCGGTGTGGCGGTCGCACAGCTCGTCATCCCGGTGGCAGTCAGCCTGTTTGCCTTCGGGACCTTCAGCCCCAACCTGCCGATGGCGGGCCTGATGTGGATCCCATTGATCCTGGTGGCGGCGTGGGGTGCGCACCGTTACATGCACAACCTCTCCCACGCGACGAACGACATCAAGGGGTCACTGTCGGCGCTCAAGGAGAAGCACCTGTGGATCATATCCTTCCTCTACGTGGGTGCCTTCGGCTCATTCATGGGCTTCGGTTCGGTATTCCCCACGCTGATCAACGCACAGTTCCCGGAGTTCTCGTCGTTCACGGTTCTCGGTGCCGCCCTGGGTCTCGCATTCCTCGGGCCACTGGTCGGCTCGCTCGCCCGCCCCTACGGGGGACGTCTCGCCGACCGGCTCGGCGGTGCCCGGGTGAGTACGGCGGTATTCGTGTGCATGGCACTGGTCACGGTGGTCATGGTGCTGTCGTTGGGGACGGTGGGTTTCGCCGGCTATCTGGTGCTCTTCCTCGTGCTGTTCACCTTGACCGGTCTGGCGAATGGTTCGGTCTACCGGATGATTCCCACGGTCTTCGAGCTCTCCGTCGCGTCGGACGACCCGGTCGGTCACGAGCGTAAGAGTGCCGCGGCACTGGGTTTCATTGGGGCGATCGGTGGTTTCGGCGGTTTCGCCATTCCGCAGGTGCTGAACCTCTCGGATTCCGTCACTGGTGACTTCAGCGTGGCTTTCTGGTTGTTCGCCGCCGCGTACGTCTTGATGGCGCTGGTGGCCTGGGGCGTCTACCACCGCCCGGGGACCCGGTTCGCCGAGGCGAACGTGTAGTCACGACGAGTGCTGAGCGCCTCCTACCGGTAGTGTCGCCGCTGTGACCAACCACAGCGTACGAACCCCCGAGGAGCACCTCGCCGCCGTCCGCGCGCTCGTCGGCGGACTGCCCGTGGAACACGTCGACCCGGCCCTGGCGCTCGGACGTCGCCTCGCCGTGGACGTCACCGCCGTCGAGGACTCACCGCGCTTCGACAACTCCCAGATGGACGGTTACGCCCTGGGGTCCGCCCACCTGGCCGGCGGTACCTTCGCCGTGGACGCCACCGTCGCCGCCGGGGCCGACCCCCGCGACGTCCTGCCGAGCGGGGCGGTGGGGGACGCCGTGGTGCCGGTGATGACCGGCGCGCGCCTGCCCGCACGCACCGCCGCCGTCGTGCCCGTGGAGAGGTGTACCCCCGCGCACTTCGGTGCCACCCACGTCACCGTCCCGCAGACGCCGGACGCCCAGTTCGTCCGGCTGCGCGGCACCGACATCCGCACCGGCGACCTGCTCATCCCGGCCGGGGAGACCGTCAACCCCCGCACCGTCGGCGTCGCCGCCGCCCAAGGACTCACCACCGTGCCGGTCACGCGCACGGCGCGCGTCCTGATCTGCACCGGTGGCGACGAGGTCACCGCAGGGCAGGACGCACCGGCGCAGCTGCCCGGGGCGGCCACCATCCGCGACGCCAACGGGCCGATGCTGCGCGCCCTGTGCCACGTCCACCACATCGACGTCGCCGGCACCGTGCAGACCACCGACAACCCCACCGCCTTCCGCGCGGCGCTCTCGGCCGCCATCGACAAGGCGCGGCCGGACGCCGTGGTCACCAGCGGCGGCATCAGCCACGGCGCGTTCGAGGTCGTCCGGCAGACCCTGGAGCACGCCCCCGGCGCCTGGTTCGGCCACGTCGCCCAACAGCCCGGCGGCCCGCAGGGCCTGGCGCGCTTCGAGGGTGTGCCGGTGATCTGCCTGCCCGGCAACCCGGTGTCCACGGCGGTGAGCTTCCGGCTCTTCGTCGCGCCCGCCCTCGGCGAGTCGTCCTGCGCGGTCACCGCGAGGATCACCGCCGCCGAGGACGGCCTGGCGGACAAGGACCGCTACCTGCGCGGGCGCACGCAGGTGCGCGACGGCGAACTGACCGTGCGCCCCGTCGGCGGGGCCGGCTCGCACCTGCTGGCGCAGTCCGTCACCGCCGACGCCCTGATCCGCGTCCCCGCCGGGGCCACACTGGCCGCCGGCACCCTCGTGGAGGTCTATCCACTCGACCGGTAGAACCGGGCCGCGCAGTACCCTGTACGCATGTCGACGCCGCCGGACCCGTACAACCCCTTCATCGGGTTCTTCACCAGGACCCAGCCGACGTTCACCCCGGCGGCCCTGCTGGTCTCCGGGGCGGCCGTGACCGTGGTGATCTGCGTGCTCGGCCTGCTCACCGAGGCCATCGGCCATCCTCTGCTCATGGCTGGTTTCGCCGCGTCCTGCGTGCTGGTCTTCGTCCTGCCCGCCGCCCCGGTGTCACAGCCGATGAGCGTACTCGGCGGACACCTCGTGGTGGCGGTCGTGGCGGTGCTGGCCGACTACGTGCTGCCCACGTCCTGGTGGGCGATCGGCCTGGTCACCGGTGTCTCGGTGATGCTGATGTGCGCGTTGCGGATCCTGCACCCGCCGGCGGCGGTGCTGCCGATCGTGATGATGACCTCCCACGAGCACTGGGAGTTCGTGCTCACCCCGGTGATGCTCGGTGCCCTGATCGTCACCCTCGCCGCCGTGGCCTACCGCGGTATCCTGCGCGGACGCATCCGCTGGTTCTAGAAGCGAGACCCGCTCAGCCGCCGATCGCGCTCATCGTGCGCTCGGGCTGCACGTACTCCGGGTCGTTGAGGGTGACCGCGTCCGAGCCGTAGGCCCGCGGCTTGCCCCACATGGCCGTGGCCCAGGTCTGAGCGACCTCCACGTCGTCGGCGTCGCCGCGCAGCAGGTGCATCAGGTCGGTCTCCTGCTGGGAGAACAGGCAGGTCCGGATCCGCCCGTCGGCGGTGATGCGGGTGCGCGTGCACGCCGCGCAGAACGATTCCGTCACCGAGGCGATGATGCCCACCTTCCCCAACGCGGGGGAGGACGCCGCGGCGCCGCGGTCGCGGACCTCCCACAGCTCCGCCGGCGCGGAACCGCGCGGGGTGGGGTCGGACGCCAGGTCGAAGCGTTGCGACAGGCGTGCGCGGATCTCCTCGGCGGAGACCAGGTTGTCGCGCGCCCACGTGTGGTCGGCGTCCAGGGGCATCTGCTCGATGAAGCGCAGCTGGTAGCCACGCTCCAGGCACCACTGCGCCAGGTCGGCCACGCCGTGGTCGTTGACCCCGCGCATCGCCACGGCGTTGATCTTCACCGGCTCCAGGCCGGCGGCCTTGGCGGCCTCCAGACCGGCGATGACCTGCGGCAGACGGTCGCGGCGGGTGACCTCGGCGAAGGTCTGCCGGTCCACGGTGTCCAGGGACACGTTCACCCTGGTCAGCCCGGCGTCCACCAGCGCATCAACCCGCTTGTCCAGACCGATCGCGTTCGTCGTGATCGAGATCGGCACGTGCGGGTGGCGGGCGCGCACCCCGGCGACGATCTCCTCCAGGTCCCTGCGCACCAGCGGCTCACCACCGGTGAACCGGATGTCCTTGACGCCGAGCACCCGCACACCGATGTCGGCCAGGCGCACGGCCTCGTCCGCGGTGAGCAGCGCGTCCTTCTTGAGCCACGGCAGCCCTTCGGCGGGCATGCAGTAGCTGCAGCGCAGGTTGCACTTGTCGATCAGCGAGATGCGCAGGTCGTCGGCGGTGCGTCCCCAGCGGTCGGTCAGGCGGAGGCCGGCCTCGGGACGGGTGGACGCGAGCGTTGCGGTGATGGGGGCCTCCTCCTTCGGGTGGTCGGGCTGTCATCGTGCTGTTCTGCCATGGTAGACCCGTCGTTCGGACCTGTCTCTCCACCCTGTCTACCGTGAACCGGGGTGCGTGCGTGAATGACCGGCGTGTGGCAGCTCCGAACGCGGATCCGGAGGCGCAGGCCGGTACCCGTGGTTCCCGGCCACGCGTCGTGGAGCGCACGCGGCTAGCATGACGAGGATGCGCGCCGTCGGCGTCGGCAGAGGAGAACCACACGGCAGAACGGAAGAATAATGGCAGCATTCACGACCCGAATCCTTCGCACCACGGCCATCCTGGCCGCATCCGGGGCCCTGGTCTTCGCCGCGGCCTGTTCCACCTCCGGGTCCGAGGACGCTGACGGCTCCGAGACCTCGCCGGTGCAGGTCTTCGCCGCGGCCTCGCTGAACAACGCCGGTGACGAGCTCGCCGAGGCCTTCGCCGAGGAGCAGGGGGAGGACCCCGAGGTCGAGTACAACTTCGCCGGCTCCTCCGCCCTCGTCCAGCAGATCGACCAGGGGGCGGACGCCGACCTGTTCATCAGCGCCGACGAGAAGAACATGGACGACGCCCTCGCCCTCGACGCCTTCGACGGTGCCGAGCCCGAGGTCATCGCCACCAACCAACTCGTCCTGGCCACCGCCCCCGGCAACCCGGCGAACATCACCGCGCTGGACGATCTGGCCACCACCGCCGATGCGCGCCTGGCGGTCTGCGCCGACGGCGTCCCCTGCGGCACCCTGGCCCACGAGCTCCTCGACGAGAAGGGCTACGACCTGGCCAACTGGACGGTGTCCGAGGAAGCCAACGTCAGCGACGTCGCCACGAAGGTCTCCACCGGTGAGGTCGACGCCGGCTTCATGTACGCCACCGACGCCATGGCACTGCAGAAGAACACTTCCGAGGAGATCACCGTCGTCGAGCTGGACGACGACCTCGAGCCCAACGCCTACCCGGCGGCGCTGACCGTCGAGGGCCAGGACAACGAGGTCGCCGGCGAGTTCCTCGAGTGGCTGTCCTCCGACACCGCCCGTGGGATCCTCGAGACCTATGGCTTCGATACCCCCTAAGACCGGTACCCGTCCCGGTTCGCGAGCGGTCACGGCCGTGCCGGTGGCGGTGGCCGGTGTCGCCCTGCTCGCCGTCCTGCTGCTGCTCGGGCCCCTGGTCGCGCTGCTGCTGAACATCCCCTGGGCCCGGGCCGTCGAGCTGGTCACCGACCCGGCCACCGTCCAGTCGCTCACGCTGTCGCTGTCCACCGCGCTGGTGGCCACCGTGTTGTGCGTGGTCCTCGGCCTGCCGTTGTCGTTGTGGCTGGTGGAGCTGCTGCGCCAGTTCCCACGCCGCGGCGACGTGGTCCAGGTCGTGATCTTCGCCCCGCTGGTGCTCTCCCCGGTGGTCTCCGGCCTGGCGCTGGTGTTCTTCTGGGGACGCCGCGGCCTGGTCGGCCAGTGGCTCGAGGGCCTCGGCCTACACGTGGCCTACACCTCGCTGGCCGTGGTGGTGGTGCAGGTCTTCGTCGCCCTGCCGTTCTTCGTCGCGACCACGGCCACCGCCCTGCGCGCGATCCCCACGGTGGTCACCGAGGCCGCCGCGTTGGACGGTGCGAGCCGCTGGCAGACGGTCACCCGCGTGCTCGTGCCCCTGGCGTGGCCCGGCATGGCCGTCGGCGTGGTGCTCTCCTTCGCCCGCGCCCTGTCGGAGTACGGCGCCACCCTCACCTTCGCCGGCAACGTCGCCGGTGAGACCCGCACGATCCCGCTGCTCGTCGAGCTCGGCCTCAGCGCCAACGACATGGACCGGGCGCTGGGGGCGTGCCTGACCCTGATCGGGCTGTACGTGGTGGTGGTCGGGGGGATCGCACTGGTCAGGAGGAGGAAGGGGTAGCGTCGACGACATGCTCCTGACCCAGCTGACCTACTTCGAGGCGCTCGCCCGCGAGCAGCACTTCGGTCACGCCGCCGCGTCCTGCTACGTGTCGACGTCCACCCTGTCCGAGGCGATCAGAAAACTCGAGGCCGAGGTCGGCTTCCCACTGGTCAACCGCGGCAAGTCCGCGTTCCAGGGGATCACGCAGGAGGGTGAGATCGTGCTGGCCTACGCCCGGCGCATCCTGTCCGAGCAACGCTCCCTGAGCCTCGACCTGGCCCACCGGCGCGGCAACCTCGAGGGCACGGTGCGGTTCGGCACCATCCCCTCCGGCACGGACCGGGCCGCCGGCATCGTGTCCAACCTCGTCGGCGAGCACCCCGCCCTGCGCGTGGACCTGGTCGCCGGGCTGACCAGCGAGGAGATCGTGACCCGGGTGCTCGACCACGACTTCGACGCCGGCATCGTGCACCCGCACGGTAGCGCCGCCCGCGCCGGACGCCACGACCCCGCCCTCACCTTCACCTCCCTGGGCACCACCCGCTTCGTGGCCGTCGGACGCCCCGGCCTGCTCGACGGCTTCGGCGGGCAGGTCACCGGCGCCGAGCTGGCGTCGTTGCCCACCGCGCTGCTGTCGCGCGGCATGGTCGCCCGCGAGGAGTTCGACCGGGTGATGGGCGAGGCGGGTGTGCAGGTCACCCCGGGGGTGGACGCCACCTCGGTGGAGTCGCTGCTGGCCCTGGCACGCACCGGCACGTGGGCGGTGGTGGTCCCGGCCCCGGCGGTGGGCACCACGCGGCTGACCACGCTGCCGATCGTGGAACCGGAGGTCCGCCTGGATCTCGCGCTGGTGCGCCGCGACTCGCGTCCCGCCCCGGTGCTCTCTGCCGCCTTCGACGCCGCGGCGGAGGCCACCGTCAGCTGAGTCATGCCCCAGGCACAAAAATGCCCGATTCTTGACCTGGGGCATGACTCAGCTGACATGGGGCGCTCAGGGGGAGCGCTGGGGGAGCGCTGGGGGAGCGCGGGGACACCACGGGGGCGGCTGCGGGCCGGTAGCTACGAACGGTCGTTCGGCGTCACCGATCGCCACGACGCGGGCTGCAGGTCAACGTCCTGCTTTTGCAGGTGAACGCAGGTGTGCCGGTCAACCCGGTCCCCGGTGCTGGAGTACAAACTCCCTATGGCGACGACTACCGAGACGAGAACCGACAGGGAACCGCTGGCCGGGGCATTCAACACCGCCGCCGATGCCGCGGTGGCCAAGAAGACCGCCCTGTTCGGCGACGACCTGCCCCGCTACACCGTGCGCGGCGTGCTGGCCGGGGCCTACCTCACCCTCGGCACGGCCTTCGCCGCGGTGTCCGGCAACGCCGTGGAGCAGCTCGCCCCGGGGCTGGGGCCGGTGGTCTTCGGCTTCCTGTTCTTCATCGGACTGGCCATGACCCTGCAGCTCGGCGCGGAACTGGCCACCGGCTCCATGATGTTCATGGCCTACGGCGCCGCCCGGCACCACATCGGTTGGGGACGGGCCACCGCGATCGTGCTGTGGACGGTGCTGGCCAACCTCGTCGGCGCGGTGGTCATTGCGGTGATGCTCGGGCAGTCGGCGAAACTCGGCGGCATCGGCGTGGACCACCTCATCGCCGCGCTGGCCGACGGCAAGCTCACGAAGAGTCCGTCCGGCGTGCTCGTCGAGGCGGTGCTGGCGAACTTCGTGGTGAACATCGCCATCGTCGGCGGGCTGATGATCAAGGACTACGCGGGCAAGTTCCTGCTGACCCAGATGGTCATCGCCGTGTTCGTGGTGCTGGGCCTGGAGCACCTCATCGCGAACTTCGCCCTGTTCACCCTGGCCTTCTTCGGCCTGGGCGACGGCTTCGCTGCCGGTGCGGGCGTGCTGGAGTCGCTGAGCTTCGGCAATGTGGCGGTGAACTGGGCGATGGCACTCGTCGGCAATATGATCGGCGGCGGCCTGCTCATCGGGGTGGTGTACGCGTGGCTGAACCGGGGACGCAGCCGCGGCGGCGAACTCTACCGGGACTGACCAGTACCGGAGTTACAGCTCCACGTACTCCACCTCGTCGCCGGCGGCCACACCCTGCGGCGGGACGACGAGCAGGACGTCCGCCGCGGCGTACCCGCGCAGCATGTGCGAGTGCGCGCCGGGTGCCGGGGTGAAGCGGGGCGAATCAGACTCGCGGGGGTCACGGGTGGCGGGCAGCAGGCGTACCCGTTGGCGGGGCATCGACTCGATGGCCACGGTCATGGTCCCGGTGCGGGTCCCCACCGGGTCACCGGCACCCAGCAGCGCGGTCACCGCGGGGGCGACGAAACTGTGCAGCGCCACGTGCGCGGCGAAAGGATTGCCCGGCACACCGATGACCAATTGGGTGTGTGGTCCAGCAATCTGCACCGGCGACCTGGTCGTGACCAGGGTGGGGTGCCCGGGCCGACAGGCGATCTCCTCGGCGAGCACCTCGTCGGCCGCGCGGGTGATGAAGCGGCGGGCGAAGTCCTGCCCGGAGCGTCCCGACCCGCCGGTGAGCACAACGATGTCGGCGCCGAGCACCTCGGGACGCCGCAGCCAGTCCTCCACGGCCACCGGGTCGTCCGGCAGACGCTGGGTGCCCACGACCTCCGCACCCCAGGCGTCCAGCAGGGCGGGGAAGGAGACGCCGAAGGCGTCGCGCACCTCCCCGGGGCGCGGCAGACCGTGGGTGATGACCTCGTTGCCGGTGAACGCGCACGCCACCCGCGGGCGTGGCGTGACCTCCACGGTGTCGACGCCGCACGCGCCGAGCATCGCCACGTGGCGGGCGGTGAGTCGCTCCCCGGCGTCCACCAGGGTGTCGCCGGTCGACCACTCCTGGCCGGCGGGGCGGATGTCGCGGCCCGCCGGCGGGGTGGTGGCCGTCAGCGTGTCGCCGGTGACGTGCGCGTCCTCGGCGCGCACCACCGCGGTCGCCCCGTCGGGCACCAGGGAGCCGGTGAGTGCCGGAAGCGCCTCACCGTCGGCGAGGGTGCCGCCGGTGATGTGCACGTTGCGTCCCTGCGCGCCGACGGCCGGGGCGTCCAGCAGCCGCCAGGGGCCGTCGCCGCGCACGGCGAAACCGTCCATCGCCGAGGACGCGTAGTGCGGCACGTCCATCGGCGCGGTGACCGCGGCGTGCAGGACGTCGCCCGGGGCAGGACGCTTCGTCACCGCCGCGCGCGACCGTGCTGCCTGGCCCCTCGGCGCGAGTGCGGCGACGATGCGCCGCCGGGTCTCCGCCCAGCCCACCGGGTCCGTCGTGTGTCCGCTCATGACCTCTCACCGCCGTATCCGTGTTCCACCGCATCCTCCCACGTGTCCACGTCCGCCGCCGTGGCGGCGTCGATCCCGTCGGCCTCGTCGACCTCCGTGAGGTTCAGGCCGCGTAGGACGGCCCGGACCGGGGCGTCGCGCAGGTCGCCGGTGGTGGTTGCGCGCAGCCGGTCGAGGCGCACCAGGGCGAGCAGCGGTTGGCGCCGCCCGTCGGCCACGGCGATGCACCCGTCGCCACCGGTCCTCCGGTAGGTCTCGAGCAGTCTGGTCATTGCGGCAGCCGGTGCGACGAGGTCACCGGCGAGCAGGAACACGGCATCCCCGGCACCGTCCCCGAGCGCGTCCACCCCGGTGGCCACCGCCGGCGCCGGCCCGGACAGGGGCGGGTCCTCACGCACCAGCGTCACGTCCGACGGCAGGTCCATCTCCTGGGCGACGACCACCCTGCGCATACACCCGACCTGCGCCGCGGCGTCCAGCACCACGTCGATAAGGCGGACGCCGTCGCGTCCGACGAGCAGGGGTTTCGCCGGCGTCCCGTCCGGCGCCGAAGCGGCCAGGCGGGAGCCCGCACCACCGGCGACGACGACCGCATGCACGTCCATCTATCCCCCCGCGAACGGCGGCAGTACGTCCACCCGCGACACCGCGTCCAGCGACGTGGTCGCCGCGTCGGCACGGACCACCGAGCGTCCGTCGACGAGGAAACTGCAGCGCTCGAAAACCTGCGACAGGCTCATCCCTCCGGCCGTGAGCCCGGTGTGACGGGTGCCCAGCACCTCCAGCAGCGAGGCCAGGTCGCGCTCGGGCGCAAGCGTCTCCCGTGCGACACCGCGGGCCGCCCGCGCCGCGGCGAAATAGTGGATCTCCAGCATGGTGACAAGTGTAGGTCGGGGTAGCGTGTGACGGTATGGAGAGTCACCCCGATCACCTCACACACGTCCGGGAAGACGGGTCGGCGCACATGGTCGACGTCACCGCCAAACACGAGACCAGCCGCACCGCGGTCGCCACCGGGCGCGTGCGCACCCGCAGCGACGTGCTCGACATGATCTTCGACAGCACCTCGGACGGCCTGCCGAAGGGCGACGCCCTGCCGGTCGCGCGCGTCGCCGGGATCATGGGGGCGAAGAAGACCCCCGAGATCATCCCGCTGTGCCACCCGCTGCCGCTGGGGAAGATCACCGTGGACTTCACGCGCGAGTCAGGGGCCGTGCGCATCGAGGCCTCGGTGAAGACCCGCGGGGTCACCGGCGTGGAGATGGAGGCGCTCACCGCGGTGACCAGCGCCGCCCTGACCGTGGTGGACATGGTCAAGGCCGTGGACAAGCACGCCGTGATCGAGGACGTGCGCGTGCTCGCCAAGTCCGGCGGCAAGTCCGGGGACTGGGACGTGCGGGAGGACGTGTGAAAGCGACCGTGATCGTGGCGTCCACCCGCGCCGCCGCCGGCACCTACACCGACTGCACCGGCCCCGTCCTCGTCGAGTGGCTGCGCGGGCGCGGCCTGGACGTGCGGGACGCCACCGTCGTCGCCGACGCCGACATCGCCGCGCAGGTCGACCGCACACTCGTCGACGAGCAGCCGACGGTGCTGCTCACCACCGGGGGCACCGGGGTGAGCCCCACCGACCAGACCGTGGCCGCCGTCCGCCCGCACCTCACCCACGAACTGCCCGGCCTGGTCACCGCCCTGCAGCAGCGCGGGGTGGACGCCGGGGTGCCGACCGCGGTGCTCTCCGGCGGTGTCGCCGGTGTCGCCGGACGCACCTTCGTGATGACCCTGCCCGGCTCACGCGGGGGAGTGGCCGACGGCATCGCCGTCCTCGACCCGCTGCTGGACCACCTGCTCGACCAGCTGCTCGACCGCCCGACCGCCGACCACGCAGGAGACCACCATGGCTGAGAACCCAGACCCCGCACGCGTCGACGCCGAGACCGGTGTGGTCGTGCACACCGCCGTCACCCACGAACCCCTGGAGGACCACCTCGCGCACGCCCGTGCCACCACCGCGACGGACGCGATGGGCGCGGTCGTCACCTTCGAGGGCGTGGTCCGCGACCACGACGGCGGCCACGAGGTCAGCGCCCTGACCTACACCAACCACCCGACCGCCGCCGCCACGCTCGCCGAGATCGCCGACGCCACGGTGCGCGCCCACCCGCAGGTCCGCCTGTGGGCCGAGCACCGCACCGGGCCGCTGGCCATCGGCGAGCTCGCCTTCCTCGTCGTCGTCTCCGCGGCCCACCGCGGGCCCGCCTTCACGGCGATCGCCGAGTTCGCCACCGCCGTGAAGGACGGCGTGCCGATCTGGAAGGAACAGGACCGCCCCGACGGCTCCACCGACTGGGTGGGGCTGTGACGAGTATGGACCCGCGTCGCTACGCCCGCTACCGCCGCCAGATCACCCTCGAGGGCTTCGGTGCGCAGGCCCAGCAGGCCCTGGCGGACGCCCACGTCGTGGTCGCCGGCGCCGGCGGCCTCGGCTCCCCGGCGTTGCTCTACCTCGCCGCCGTCGGCGTCGGGCACGTCACCGTCATCGACGACGACGTCGTCGAGCTGTCCAACCTGCACCGCCAGGTCATTCACACCGACGCCGCGCTCGGGCAGCCCAAGGCAGAGTCGGCGCGCCGGGAGATGCTCGCGCGCAACCCGGAGATGACCGTGACGGTGGTGCGCGACCGCCTCGAGGCGTCCTGCGCGGTGTCCGTGCTGGACGGCGCGGACGTCGTGCTGGACGGCACGGACAACTTCGCCGCCCGCTACGCCGCCTCCCACGGCTGCGCGGTGCTGGGGGTGCCGCACGTGTGGGCGTCGATCCTCGGCTTCGACGCCCAGCTCTCCGTCTTCGGCATGCCGGGCGCGCCGGTCTACGAGGACGTGTTCCCCACGCCGCCGCCGGCGGGCAGCGTGCCGTCCTGCGCGCAGGCGGGCGTCCTCGGCCCGCTGGTCGGCGTCGTCGGCGCGGCGATGGCGATGGAGGCGGTGAAGGTGCTCACCGGCGTCGGCGCCCCGCTGGCCGGACGCATCGGCTACTACTCCGGGCTCACCGGGATGTGGGAGTACATCCCCGTCGCCGCCGACCCGGCGGTCGCCGCGCGCGTATGCGCGACACCCACTCCCACGCAGGACGCCCCGGGCGCCGCGTCCGTCGCGCCGTCTGTGCCGTCTCTGGACGGTGCGGCGCTGCTGGACGTCCGGGAGCCCGACGAATTCGCCACCGTACGCATCCCCGGCGCGGTGAACGTACCCCTCAGCGTCCTACGCGACCACGTCCCGGCGCAGGTGCGCTCGCTCGGGGACGCCGGGGATCTAGTCGTGTACTGCGCCTCCGGCGTGCGCTCGGCGCAGGCCGTGGAGCTGCTCGAAGCCGCAGGCATCACCGCCACCGACTACCCCGGCGGCATCAACGCCTGGTTGGAGACCCAGTGAACTACGACGACATCGCCTTCGACGAGCACGTCCGCGCCCGCCAGCAGGCCCGCGGGGTGAGCAACAGGGTGGACACCACCGGCAGTGGTGGCAGTGAACTCGATCCGCGTGACATCAAGCTGATCCGCCAGGCGCGCATGTTCATGATGTCCACCGTCACCGGTACCGGCTGGCCGTATGTGCAGCACAAGGGCGGACCTTCCGGCTTCGTGACGGTGTTGAAGGACGGCACACAACTGATGTTTCCCGACTTCGCGGGCAACCGGCAGTTCGTCACCGCCGGGAACCTCGACAGAGACGGACGGGTCTGCCTCTTCTTCGTCGACTTCGCGACGCGCTCGCGGGTGAAGGTGTTCGGGCACGCGCGCACCGTCGAGGCGTCCGACGCCCCGGACCTCGTCGAACAGGTCCGTGACCTGGGGGAGCGGCGGATCACCTCGGTGATCGAGCGGGTGGTGATCGTGGACGTGGAGGCCTCGGACGCCAACTGCACCAAGCAGATCACCCCGCGCTGGACACGCGAGGAGGTCGAGGAACGCCTGGACCTCTACCGCGCGGACATCGCGGCGCTGAAGGACGAGATCGCGGCGCTTCGGGCTTCCCAGTAGCAACCCAGCAGCAACGCGAGCCGATTCTGCAGGACGGGGACACCGGGACCGACAGATTCGGCCCGCATCCGGCTATGCTTACGGCGAGCGGCAGGGGGCCGCGGCCGGGGAGGGCCCGGGGGAGGGGACGTCGACATGGCGCACCAGAACAAGAGGGACAGGCCTGCGAAGCAGGTGTGGACGACCGCGGAGCTGACGGCTGCCGGATGGAACAGTCGGAGGATCAGCGCCGCCGTTGAGGCCGGCACATTGCGCAAGGTAGCTAAGGGACTCTACGTCACGGTCGCCGACGACAAGGTCGTGCTGGAAGCACTGCTGCGGCCGGGACTGACCTACACCGGAGCGACCGCCGCCTTCCTGTACGGGGTCATGCCGATGGCGTACCCCGCCCAGGCGGCGCACCCCACCACCCAGTTCACGGACAGGGTGATCACCATCCGCCGGCGCGTGGCGCGCAAGGCGGCCATGTTCGAGGGGATGCCGGTGACCACGCCGGCGCAGACTGCCGTCGACCTCATGAAGGACGACGAGGACGCCGCGGTGCGGGTCCTCGACTTCGGCTACAACAACATCAAGGGCAACACCAGGCTGGCCGAGGACATGGAGGATCTGTCACGCGCCGAGCGTAAGTCGCTGGAGGGTATTCGTCACCGGACGGTGCTCGGCACCGCCAGCGGGCTGGAGAAGAAGGCGCTCAGGATCATCACCAAGGCGTTGCGTGATGAAGTGGAGACTGGGGAGATCACCATCGTCGCCAATGCGATGGTCAGGGGCTACTGCTTCGACATCATGATCAAGGAGGCGCGCGAGCTCATCGAGATCGACAGTTACGCCTACCACGGGGAAGGCAATGCGAGACGCTCGAGTTTCACCAACGACCGTTGCAAGGGCAACCAGGCGGCGCGGTGGGACTGGCTGCTGCTGCGCTTCGCCTGCTTCAGCATCAACAAGGCCCCGGGGTACGTGGCCGACGAGGTGGCGGACACGGGGCGTTTCGTGCTGCGGCGACTGCGCCGCTGCCGGAGGGAGGACGAGGCGATCGCCACGGACCAGCCGATGCGGCTGTGGCATCCGGCGGTGTGAGAACGCGATCCGATTCTGTCACCGCGCGACAACGGGGCCGACCGAATCGGCTCGCGTCCCCACACGGGGCAAGCTACCCCAGCTCACCGGAGTACAGGTTGAACCGGTCGTCTCTGGTGAAGCCGGTGAGCAGCAGGCCGGCCTCCCTCGCCATCTGTGCCGCCAAGGAAGTGGCCGCGGACACCGCGATCAACCCGGAGAACCCGGCGAGCACGGCCTTCTGCACTAACTCGAAGGACGCCCGGCTGCTCATCACCAGGTAGACCGGAGCGTCCTCTCCCTGCGTCTCGCCGGGGAGCCGGTCGGCGAGCAGCAGCGCGCCGATGACCTTGTCGGCGGCGTTGTGGCGTCCGACGTCCTCCCTGATCACCAGCGGACGCCCGTCGGCGGTGAAGGCGCCGGCGGCGTGGATGCCGCCGGTCTTGCGGAACGCCTGCTGGCCCTCACCGAGACGTTGCGGCATCGCGACGACCTGCTGTGCCGTGGGGTGCACGGGCCGCAACGTGTAGCGGCTGGTCTTCATCAGGTCGTCGATGCTGGTGGTGCCGCACACCCCGCACGCGGAGTTGGTGGTCACGTTCCTGATCGGGATGTAGGGGGTCGGCTGGGGGACCAGCGCCACGTCGAGCGTGTTGTAGGTGTTGGCGTTGTCCGGGCCCACCGCGCCGGCACAGTAGCGGGCGGTGACCACGTCCTGCGCTGTGGTGATCACGCCCTCTGCGTGCAGCAGGCCGTGGACGAGCTCGATGTCGTGGCCGGGCGTGCGCATCGTGGTGGTCAGGTCCGTGCCGTCCACCCGCACCTGCAGCGGTTCCTCCACGGCGAGCCGGTCGGCCCGGGTGTCGGTGGTCACCGAATCCTCCGTGACCCGCACCTTCGTCACCCGCGCATTGTCGATCAACCGTCCCATGGGGCCGCAGCGTACCCCTCTACTTCTCGGACGCCGGCATCGGAGGCATGTCGGACGCCCTGCGCCCCGTGGGCTCCAGGCGCACCGGCGTGGACTTCGACACAGGGGTGTTGGACTCCTCGGCCGTGTGGTCCAGCGGGATCACCACGTTCGCCTCCGGGAAGTAGGTCGTGCAGCCGCCGCGCGAGTGGGAGTACTCCACCACGCGGAAGTCCGGGGCGCGGCGCTGCCCGTCGGCCCAGTCGGAGACGATGTCGACCATGTCGCCGTCGGTGAGGCCACGCTCGCGCAGGTCGTCCTTGTGCACGAAGACCACGCGGCGGCCGTTGCGGATCCCGCGGTAGCGGTCGTGCATGCCGTAGACCGTGGAGTTGTACTGGTCGTGGGTGCGCACGGTGTTCATCATCAGCTCACCCTCGCGCAGCTGCACGGTGTCCGGTTCGTTCACCGTGAGGTGCGCCTTGCCGTCGGAGGTGGTGAAGCGGCGCTCGCGGGGGCCGTTGGGCAGGTAGAACCCGCCCGGGTGCTCCAGGCGTTCGTTGTAGTTCTCGAAGCCGGGGATCGTGGCGGCGATGTGGTCGCGGATCACGTCGTAGTCGTCGATCATCGGCTGCCAGAAGTCGTCGCCGAAGGTCTCGCGCCCGACCGAGCAGATGATGTCCATCTCGCTCTTCAGGTTCTCCTTCCGGTTCGCCCTGCGCTTACCGGTGGAGGCGTGGACCTTGCCCACGGAGTCCTCCACGGTGACCGACTGGCGCCCGGACTTCTGCAGGTCCAGGTCGGTCCGGGAACGCACCGGCAGGATCAGCGACCTCGCACCGGGCCAGGCGTGCGAGCCGTTCGGCTTCGTCGACAGGTGCACGGTCAGGTCGTTGGACGCCATGCCCTGCTCGGCGACGGAGGTGTCGGAGACCACGCGCACCAGGTTGCCACCCAGCGACATGAAGAAGCGGTTGGTGCCTTCGCGCATGGCGCGCAGCGCGTCCACCGTGTCGTGGCCGTGCTCGCGGGGGACGGGGAATCCGAAGTGGTCCTCGATGGAGGACAGGAAGCTCTCCGGGGACCGCTCCCAGACGCCCATCGTCCGGTTGCCCTGCACGTTGGAGTGGCCGCGCAGCGGGCAGGTGCCGGCGCCGGGCTTGCCGATGTTGCCGGTGAGCAGCAGGGTGTTGGTCATCTCGCGGATGGTGGCCACGGCGTTCTTGTGCTGGGTCACCCCCAGGGTCCAGGTGATGATCATGGTGCTGGCGGCCACGATCTCGTCCACGGTGGACAGCACCTGGGCGCGCGGGATGCCGTGCGCGGCGGCGAGCTCGTCGTCGTCGAGCGACAGCAGGTGCTCGCGGACCTCGTCGAAGCCGGTGGTGAACTGGTCGATGAAGGCGTGGTCCACCGCATCGCGGATGACCAGCTCCTTGTTGATGGCCAGGAACAGGGCCCGGTCGCCGTCGAGGCGGACCTGCAGGTAGTCGTCGGCGAGCTTCTGCTTCATACCCACGTAGGTGCCCAGGGCCTGCGGCTCGCGGAAGTTCATCAGCCCGGTCTCGGGGATGGGGTTGACCGCGAGGATGCGTCCGCCGTTCTCCTTGCAGCGCGAGAACGCCGTCAGGGCGCGCGGGTGGTTGGTGCCCGGGTTCTGGCCGACGGAGATCAGCAGGTCGGTGGAGTGGATGTCGTTCATCGTCACCGACCCCTTGCCCAGCCCCAGGGTGGAGGACAGGGCGGAGCCGGTGGACTCGTGGCACATGTTCGAGCAGTCCGGCAGGTTGTTGGTGCCCATGCGCCTGGCCAGCAGCTGGAACACGTAGGCGGCCTCGTTGGACGCCTTGCCGGAGGTGTAGAACACCGCGTCCTCCGGCGCGGTGTCGCGCAGCTGCTCGGCGATCACGCCGAAGGCGGTCTCCCAGCTCACCGGACGGTAGTGCCCGTCGCCGGAGGCGCGGTCGTAGAGCATCGGCTCGGTGATGCGTCCGACCTTGCCGAGCCAGTGGTCGGTCTTCTCCCGCAGGTCCTCCACGGTGTGGGCGGCCCAGAAGTCCGGGCCGGCCTTCTTCGGGATGGTCTCCTCGGCGACGGCCTTCGCACCGTTCTCGCAGAACTCCACGATGTTCAGGTCGGCCTGGTCGGGCTCCGGCCAGGCGCAGCCGGGGCAGTCGAAGCCCTTGTGCTTGTTGATGGTCAGCAGGGAGGGGGCGGCGTTGTTCGGCACCGCGTGCTCCATGGCGTGGATCACGGCCGGGATGCCGGTGGCGATCTTCTCCGCCTCGCTGACGTCCGGGTGGTCGTACCGGTTGGCGACCGCATTCACCTGGGCGGAGGGTTCTTGCAGGCTAGTCATGGCAGCGATCCTAGTCGCGGGTGGGGTGCCTCAAACCCGCGCAGGACGCCCCGGCCGGGGCGCCGCGCGGCGAAGGTGCTGGTGGCGGCGCGGTGCGTCCGGCAGGGCCTCAGGGCTGTTCGGAGATTCCGTCCAGCGCCAGGGTGGTGATCCGCTCGACACGGGGGTGGGCCTCGGCGTAGAGGTCCTGATCCTGGCCCGCCGCCCGGCCGGCGGCCAGGCCGATGAGGAAGGCGGTGACGGGAGCGGCGGGGCGCGAACGGTGGTGCGCCACCGCGGACGTCAGGTCCAGCACGTCCTTCACGCTGGCGCGGACGACGTCCTGCGGCAGGCCGAGCTCCTCGGCCACCTGCTCCAGCCACGCGTGCGCGCTGAGCATCTGTTCGGGGGAGTCCTTCTGTGTACCCACGGGTGGCACCGACCTTCACGGGGGTTGGGGGCGAGGTTGTCGGCCCCCCAAGTTACTCGCTGTCGGTTGCATCCCCGTAGAGGGCGGTCGCCGCGGTGAGCAGCATCTCTCCGGACTGCGGGCCGAAGCTCAGCGACTGGCTGTCCGGGATCGCCAGGATGCGCTCGTTCTGCCCGGCGGTGGTCTGGGCGATGCCCGGCTTGGCGAGCAGGCCGTCCAGCCCTCCGGTGGAGTCCAGTCCGGCCGACATCATCACCATGACGTCCGGGTTGAGGTCCGCCAGCGACTCGGCGTTGGCGGGGGAGGCCTGGCCGATGCCCTCCTCCTTCGCCGCGTCCACGCCGCCGAGGGACTCGATGAGGTCGTCGGTGCCGTCGTCGGGGCCGAGGATGTAGAACACGCCGCCGTCGCCGCGGGCGTAGAGGAAGGCCATGCGCAGCGGATCGCCGGGGACGTCGCCGAGCGCGTCGTCGATGGCCTCGACGGCGCGGGAGATCTCCGTGTCCGCACGCTCGCCGAGACGTTCGCCGTTGCCGGGCAGTCCGACGATGCCGGCGATGGTGTCGATGTCCTCGCTGACGGTGTCGATGGTGTGCTTCGGGTTGATCTTCACCACGGACACACCGGCGTCGCGCAGCTGGTTGAGGGCGTCGTCCGGGCCGATCGTGCCGTCCACGACGACCAGGGAGGGGTTGAGGTTCAGCACCGCCTCGGCGTTGATCGAGTGCCCGCCCTGGGTGACCACCGGCAGGTCCTGCAGGCTGGGTTCGGTCGACGAGACGGTGCGTCCCACGATGTTGTCGCGCAGTCCCAGCCCGGCCAGCGTGCGCGAGATGGTGCCGTAGATGTCGAGCGGGATGATCCGGGAGACGTCGTCGACGGTGACGTCGCGGCCGTCGGCGTCGGTGAGCTCCACCGGCAGCTCGGCGTCCTCCGCGGCGCTGCTGTCGCTGCCGTCACCGTCGATCGGGGTGACGTCGCCGACGGTCTCGGCGTGCGACACCCCGCGCTGCCCGTACGGGTCCGTGATCCCGGCGTCCGCCATCTCCGTGAAGTCGTCCAGGGCGGTGTCGAAGGACGTCTCCTGCGCCTCGGCGGTGGTGCCGGAACCGTTGTCGGCGCCGACGCCGCAGGCGGTCAGCGAGCCGGCAACCAGGACGGACGCGGCAGATACGGCGAGGAACAGGGACGGCAGGCGGCGCGGGAACATGGCATGAAATTAGCACATGCTTACCGCAGTCACGGGCGCGGTGTCTCCGGGCCGCCGATCGCCTGGCGGGAGTGCGCGGCCAGCGCGCGGGCGAGGGCGGGCATCTCCAGCTGCCAGGAGTCGCCGGCGGTGTCGTCCGCCGAGTCGCTGACCACCTTGGCCAACTCGACCGGCACCCCGAACCACTGGGCGACGGCGGCGACGGCGTAGCCCTCCATGTCGACCAGGTCGGCGTCCTGCGCGAGTCGGTCGCGCGTGGCGCCGTCCTCGACGAAGACGTCGCCCGTGGCCAGGGTGAGGCCGTCGGTGCCCTGCGCACCGAGGTCGATCGGCGGGTACTCGTCGCGTCCGGTCAGGCGCGCCACGCCGTCGTGGGAGAAGTCGTGCAGCAGCACGCGGGAGATCCGGCGCACCCCGGTGAGCCCGGGGCGCAGCGCCCCGGCGGTGCCGATGTTGACGATCGCGCTGGGCAGGCCACCGGCACGCAGGTAGCGGTGCAGGCAGTCGGTCAGCGCCAATGTGGCGTTGAGCCGTCCGATACCGGTGATGAGGACGGGGGCGTCCTCGTCCATCTCGGCGGCCTCGGAGGCGACGGCGACGACGATCAGCGGCTGGCCGGGTGCGACCCGGCCGCGGAAGAGTTCGAGCATGCCCCCGAGCGTAGCGCTCAGGAGTCCTGGTTGTCGCGGACCCAGTCCAGGTACTCCTGGGTGACCGAGCCGGTCACGTACTTGCCGTCGAAGCAGCTCATGTCCAGCCCGTCGAGCTGGGTGTCCGTCTGCCCGTCGAGGATCGCCCCCTCCAGATCCTCGACCTTCTGGTACACCAGATGGTCGGCGCCGAGCACCTGGGCCACCTCCGGCACGGACCGTCCCGCGGCCACCAGTTCGGCGCGGTCGGGGATGTTGATGCCGTAGACGTGCGGGTAGCGGATCGGCGGGGCCGCGGAGGCGAAACTCACCTTGCGGGCACCGGCGGCGCGCGCCATGGCGATGATCTCGTAGCTGGTGGTGCCACGCACGATCGAGTCATCGATGAGCAGGACGTGCTTGCCGGCGAACTCCGTGGACATCGCGTTGAGCTTCTGGCGCACGCTCTTCTTGCGCACCGCCTGGCCCGGCATGATGAACGTGCGTCCCACGTAGCGGTTCTTGAAGAACCCCTCGCGGTAGGGCAGGTCCAGGACGCGGGCGACCTCCATCGCCGCCGGACGCGCGGAGTCCGGGATCGGCATGACAACGTCCACGTCCTCGGTGGGCACGTGCTCGGCGATGGTCTTCGCGAGCCGTGCGCCCATGCGCAGGCGGGAGTCGTAGACGCTGATCCCGTTCATCACCGAGTCCGGACGGGCGAGGTACACGTACTCGAAGGAGCAGGGCTCCAGGGTGGCGTCCGCGACGCACTGGCGCGAGTGCAGCACGCCGTCGGCGGTGATGAACACGGCCTCACCCGGGGCGACCTCACGCACGATCTCGTAGTCGGCGTTCTCCAGCACCAAAGACTCGCTGGCGACGACCCACTCGTCGTGCCCGCCCACGGCGTGCGAACCGCCCGTGGCGGTCGGACGCCGACGGCCCAGCACCAGCGGGCGGATGCCGTTGGGGTCGCGGAAGGCGAGCAGCCCGTGGTGGGCGATCAGCGAGATCACGCCGTACGCGCCCTCGATCCGTCCCATCGTGGCGGTGACGGCGTCGAAGATGCCGTCGGCGTTGAGGTCGTCCGGCCCGGTGGTGGACTGCAGCTCATTGGCCAGGACGTTGAGCAGCAGCTCGGTGTCGCTGGAGGTGTTGAGGTGACGACGGTCGCGGTGACGCATCTCCGTGGTCAGCTCGCGGGTGTTCGTCAGGTTCCCGTTGTGCACCAGGGTGATGCCGTAGGGGGAGTTGACGTAGAAGGGCTGCGACTCCTGCTCGTTGGAGGCCGCACCACGGGTCACGTACCGGACGTGTCCCAGCCCGGCGGTGCCGAGCAGCGCCCGCATGTCGCGGGTGCGGAAGGACTCCCGCACCATGCCACGGGCGTGGAAGAGGTGCATGTGACCGCCGTCCTCGGCGGTGGCCATGCCCGTCGAGTCCTGCCCGCGGTGCTGCAGGAGCAGAAGAGCGTCGTAAATGTCCTGGTTGACCGGCTGGTTACCCACCATGCCGACGATGCCGCACATTGCGCTGGAGTGTCCTCACTGTGTCCCGGAAGATGGATGCAGGTGTAGAGCCTACGCCCATAGTTGTCCGGAACAACGATCGGGCGGGGTGGGCGGAAGGCTGGCGGTGGGCGGAGGACGTCGGTTTTGCCTTTGTTTGCCCAGGTTGGTAGCGTGAACAGGTCTCGCTGTGGGCCGAGTGCGTCCGATGAGGATTGCGCCGCGACACCGCAGCATGTCGAGACTCTCTGAACATGAACCACTTTGTCGCAGGCCCACCGCCTATTGCGGCCGCGCGGAACACAAGGCAGCGAGCAATCCGGACTACTGAGTCCGGGGAGCGTCGAGTTGCCGGACACAAATGCGCGGTGACGCCCGGGTGGACGGGGAACCGTGACGAGAAAGGCAAGAGGTCACTTTCATGACCATGACTGACCCCATCGCGGACATGCTGTCCCGCGTGCGGAACGCGTCCAACGCGTACCACGACAGTGTCTCGATGCCGTCCTCGAAGATCAAGGCCAACATCGCCGAGATCCTCAAGTCCGAGGGCTACATCGCCGACTACGCCGTCGAGGACGCCTCGACGGGCAAGAAGCTCACCCTGGAACTGAAGTACAGCACGACCCGCGAGCGTTCGATCGCCGGTCTGCGCCGCGTGTCCAAGCCGGGCCTGCGCGTGTACGCCAAGTCCACCAACCTCCCGAAGGTCCTCGGCGGCCTGGGCGTGGCGATCATCTCCACCTCCCATGGCCTGCTGACCGACCGTCAGGCGACCGAGAAGGGCGTGGGTGGGGAAGTCCTCGCCTACGTCTGGTAGAAGGAGGACGAAGCAATGTCACGAATCGGTAAGAACCCCGTGGCCGTTCCCTCCGGCGTCACCGTCACCATCGACGGTCAGAACGTCGAGGTCAAGGGCCCCAAGGGAACTCTCTCGCAGGTCATCCCGGATCCCATCTCCGTTGTCCAGGAGGACAACGAGCTCGTGGTGAGCCGTCCCGACGACCACCGCAAGAACCGCTCCCTGCACGGCCTGTCCCGGTCCCTCGTCAACAACATGGTTGTCGGCGTGACCGAGGGCTACACCACCAAGATGGAAATCTTCGGTGTCGGCTACCGCGTCCAGGCCAAGGGCAGCAACCTCGAGTTCGCCCTCGGCTACTCCCACCCGGTCCTCATCGAGGCCCCCGAGGGAATCACCTTCGCGGTCGACGGAAACACCAAGTTCTCCATCACCGGTATCGATAAGCAGCAGGTCGGACAGATCGCCGCAAATATCCGTCGTCTCCGTAAGGACGACCCCTACAAGGGCAAGGGTATCCGCTACGCGGGCGAGCAGATCCGTCGCAAGGTCGGAAAGACGGGTAAGTAGAGATGGCACAGAGCACTGCAAGCAACAAGCGCCTCCCGGTGGGCAAGGACATCTCCACCCGCCGCCGCGTCGCACGCGCACGTCGTCACTACCGTCTGCGCAAGAACATCACCGGTACCCCCGAGACCCCGCGTCTCGTGGTGCACCGCACCTCCCGTCACATGCACGTCCAGGTCATCGACGACACCAAGGGCTACACCCTGGCCGCTGCGTCGACGATCGAGCCGGACGTCCGTGCGCTGGAAGGTGACAAGAAGGACCGTGGCGCCCGTATCGGTCAGCTGATCGCCGAGCGCGCCAAGGCCGCCGGTGTCGAGGCCGTCGTCTTCGACCGTGGTGGTTACCAGTACCACGGCCGTGTCGCCGCCCTGGCCGACGCCGCCCGTGAAGGTGGTCTGAAGTTCTAATGCGCAACGACAATATTTTCACCGACGGAAGGACTGCGTGATGTCGGATCGTAACGGCGGACGCACCGCCGACAGTAACAACAAGGACAACAAGGACAACCGCGGCCGCGGCAACAACGGTGGTCGTGACGACCGTCGTGGTGGCCGTCGCGACCAGCAGGACGAGCGCTCGCAGTACCTCGAGCGCGTCGTGACCATCAACCGCGTCTCCAAGGTCGTCAAGGGTGGTCGTCGCTTCAGCTTCACCGCCCTCGTGATCGTCGGTGACGGCCAGGGCATGGTCGGCGTCGGCTACGGCAAGGCCAAGGAAGTCCCCGCCGCCATCCAGAAGGGTGCCGAGGAAGCTCGCAAGAACTTCTTCCGCGTCCCGATGATCGCCGGCACCATCACCCACGAGGTCCAGGGCGAAGCCGCCGCTGGTGTCGTGTGGATGAAGCCCGCTGCGCCGGGTACCGGTGTCATCGCCGGTGGCGCCGCCCGCCCCGTGCTCGAGTGCGCCGGCGTCCAGGACGTCCTGTCGAAGTCCCTGGGCTCCGACAACGCGATCAACGTCGTCCACGCCACCGTGGACGCACTCAAGCAGCTGGTCCGCCCCGAAGAGGTCGCCGCACGTCGCGGTAAGTCCCTCGAAGAGGTCGCCCCGGCTCAGATGCTGCGCGCCCGCGCCGCAGGACAGGGAGCGTGATTGAGATGGCACTGAAGATCACCCAGCTCAAGGGCACTGTCGGAACCATTTCGAAGCAGCGCAACTCGCTGCGCTCGCTGGGCCTGAAGCGTATCGGTCAGTCGGTCACCCGTGAGGACGGTCCCATCGTCCGCGGTCAGATCAACACCGTGCGCCACCTGGTCCAGGTCGAGGAAGTAGCAGGGGAGTAATCATGAGCGAACCCATCAAGCTGCACGACCTGCGGCCCTCCAAGGGCGCCAACACCGCCAAGACCCGCGTGGGTCGTGGCGAGGCGTCCAAGGGTAAGACCGCCGGCCGTGGTACCAAGGGCACCCGCGCCCGCAAGCAGGTCTCTGCCGCCTTCGAGGGTGGCCAGATGCCGCTGCACATGCGTCTGCCGAAGCTCAAGGGCTTCAAGAACCCGGCGAAGGTCGTCTTCCAGGTCGTCAACGTCTCTGACCTGGAGAAGGCATTCCCCAAGGGCGGCGACGTGACCGTGGCGGACATCGTGTCCGCCGGTCTGGTCCGCGTCAACCAGCCCGTCAAGGTCCTGGGCGACGGCGAGATCTCCGCATCGCTGAACGTGACCGCGGACAAGTTCTCCCGCTCCGCCAAGGAGAAGATCGAGGCTGCCGGCGGTAGCGTGAAGAACGCCGCCGACGCATCCTAGTATCACCTGTGTGGTAGCCGTCGGGCCTCGTGCCTGACGGACACCGCCGGTGAATGAACCCCGCCCCCGCCGATTATTCGGCGGGGGCGGGGTTTTCGTGTGTGCGGGTTAGGGGGCAGTGGGGGAGGGGGCAGACATCGCGTACACGGTGCTCGCACGGGGATCCCGCAGCGCCCGCTGACGCGTGACGGGGACACCGCACGGCGGTGTGCGCACAGGGTTCGGCGTCCGGCACCGCGGAGTTGGTCACGGAAGTGTAACCTTCCATGCGACCCCTGCTATCCTTGTGCAGTTGTCTGTCCCCATGTGGTGCGCCCGAAAGTTCTCGGGGGTGTCCGGCAGGGGACCCAGTGACCGAACACCTACCCCAAGCAGAAACCTTCGGCGGCCCGACCCGGGAGTGGTACTCCCGACCGAGACTGCCGAGCCAGGAGGCAAACGTGACCGCCTTGCTCTCGGCGTTCCGGGATGCTGATCTCCGCAAGAAGATCTTCTTCACCCTTGCGATGATCATCCTCTACCGGATCGGAGCACAGATCCCGACCCCCGGTGTCGACTACGCGGAAGTCACCTCGCAGGTCCGTTCACTGACCGAGGACGGATCGAACAGCATGTACACGCTGATCAACCTGTTCTCCGGTGGCGCCCTGCTCCAGTTGTCGGTCTTCGCGATCGGCATCATGCCGTACATCACCGCGTCGATCATCGTGCAGCTGCTGACCGTGGTCATCCCGCGCTTCGAACAGCTCAAGAAGGAGGGGCAGTCCGGTCAGGCCAAGATGACCGAGTACACCCGCTACCTCACCGTTGCGCTGGCCCTGCTGCAGTCGGCGGGCATCGTGGCGCTGGCCGACCGCCAGCAGCTGCTGGGCAGCGACGTCCGCGTGCTCCACGAGGACGTCGGGATCTTCGGCCTGGTGATGATGGTGCTCATCATGACCGCCGGTGCCGTGCTGGTGATGTGGTTCGGTGAGCTGATCACCGACCGCGGCGTCGGCAACGGTATGTCGCTGCTGATCTTCGCCGGTATCGCCACGCAGCTGCCGGCGCAGGGCATGCAGATCCTGCGCAGCTCCGGCGGCTTCGTCTTCGCCGGTGTCGTGGTGGCGGTGCTGATCCTGGTCATCGCCGTCATCTTCATCGAGCAGGGGCAGCGCCGTATCCCGGTGCAGTACGCCAAGCGCATGGTCGGTCGTCGCCAGTACGGGGAGACCTCCACGTACCTGCCGCTGAAGGTGAACCAGGCGGGCGTGATCCCGGTGATCTTCGCCTCCTCGATCCTCACCGTGCCGATCCTGATCACGCAGATCATCCAGTCCGGCAATGCCGGGCAGGAGGACAACTGGTGGAACCGCAACGTGATGACCATGCTGTCGGACCCGTCCAGCTGGCCCTACATTCTGATCTTCGCCCTGCTGATCATCTTCTTCTCGTACTTCTACGTGTCGATCCAGTACGACCCGAACGACCAGGCCGACAACATGAAGAAGTACGGTGGATTCATCCCGGGCATCCGTCCGGGGCGTCCCACCGCCGAGTACCTCTGGTACGTCATGACCCGTCTGCTGCTCGTCGGTTCGATCTATCTCGCCGTCATCGCCGTTCTGCCGAACGTAGCGATTACGATGGGACTTGCCTCTGACGGCGCCGCCTCAAGTCTCGGCGCATTCGGTGGTACCGCTATCCTGATTATGGTCTCGGTCGCACTGACCACCGTCAAGCAGATCGAGTCCCAGCTCATGCAAGCCAACTACGAAGGATTCCTCAAATGAGACTCGTTCTCCTCGGCCCTCCCGGTGCAGGTAAGGGCACACAGGCCGCCATCCTCGCCGATTCGCTGGGCGTGCCGCACATCTCCACGGGTGATCTCTTCCGGGAGAACATCTCCAAGGAGACCGACCTCGGTCGCCAGGCGCAGGAGTACATGGACGCCGGCAAGCTCGTCCCCACCTCCGTCACCGCCGACATGGTGAGCAAGCGCCTCGACCAGCAGGACGCCGCCGACGGCTTCCTCCTCGACGGGTTCCCCCGCACGGTCGAGCAGGCCGAGATCCTCTCGGAGATCCTCGAGGGCAAGGGCACGTCCCTGAACAACGTCCTCAACTACCAGGTGACCGAGGACGTCGTGGTGGAGCGCATGCTGGCCCGCGGCCGCAGCGACGACACCGAGGACACGATCCGCACCCGCCTGCAGGTCTACCGCGACGAGACGGCCCCGCTGATCGACTACTACTCTGACATCATCGTCAACGTGGACGCTGAGGGTACCGTCGAGGACATCTCGTCCTCCACGCTGGACGCACTGGACCGCTGAACGCGCTGATTGGTTGATGATGGGTTTCCGTAGGAAGAACAAGGTCATCCAGGGCAAGACCCCTGGGGAGCTCGACGCGATGCAGGCGTCCGGCGAGATCGTCGGACGTGCCCTGCAGGCCGTGCGCGCCGCCGCGAAGGCCGGTGTGAGCACCCTCGACCTCGACGCCGTCGCCGAGGAGACGATCCGCTCCGCCGGCGCCGTGCCCACCTTCAAGGGGTACGGCGGATTCCCGGGGAGCATCTGCTCCTCCGTGAACGACATGATCGTCCACGGCATCCCGGACTCGGCCACCGTGCTGAAGGACGGCGACCTGGTCTCCATCGACTGTGGCGCCACCCTCGACGGCTGGGTCGGCGACTCCGCCTGGACCTTCGCCGTCGGCGGGGACGACGCGCTCGCCCCCGAGACCCTCAAGCTGAACCAGGCCACCGAGTGGGTGCTGTACCAGGGGATCGAGGCGATGCTCCCGGGCAACCGCCTCACCGACATCTCCTGGGCGCTGGAGGAGGCCACCGAGCAGGCCGTCGAGAAGTTCGGTGTGCAGCTCTACATCGTCGACGGGTACGGCGGGCACGGCATCGGTCACGAGATGCACGAGGACCCCTATCTCGCCAACGAGGGCGCCCCCGGCAAGGGACCGCGCATCGAGGAGGGCAGCACGCTGGCCATCGAGCCGATGCTCGCCCTCGGCACCGTGGACTCCTACGTCCTCGAGGACGACTGGGGTGTCAAGACGCTCGACGGTACGCCGGCCTCCCACTGGGAGCACACGGTCGCCGCCACGAAGGACGGCCCGCGGATCCTCACCCCGCGGTACTGAGTTTTCCCGGGGTTCCCGGATTACACCGGAGCACACCGGACCTCACGGCCCTGGACGTGACGAATGCACCCGCATTTGTCATGTCCAGGGCCGATGCCGTATGGTAAACCGTTGGTGTGAACACTGGGGCACTGTGAAATAGCAGTATGCCCGACACATCAACGAGACCAGACCTAAAGGTCCGTCCCTCACGGGGTGGGCCGGGAAAAGTGGAGGATATGGCTAAAGAAGGCGCCATCGAGGTTGAGGGCAAGATCGTCGAGCCCTTGCCGAACGCGATGTTCCGCGTTGAGCTGGACAACGGGCACAAGGTGCTCGCACACATCTCCGGCAAGATGCGTCAGCACTACATCCGTATCCTCCCCGAGGACCGGGTCGTCGTGGAGCTGTCTCCCTACGACCTGACTCGCGGCCGGATCGTCTACCGCTACAAGTAGACGACTCCGACCGGTAGCGCTGGTCGCACAAGTCATTCAAGCCTCCACTCATCCGCCCGCACGGTAGCCGTCCCCTTCACGGGGACCGTAACCCGGGCAACCACCTTCGGCCGCGGCGGCTGGAGCCCGCCGTCCCTCTCCCCACCCTTCACCGGGCGGGGCAGGGACGGAACCACGGGACGTGTGTGGAGAAAACCGCCGCTGTAATCCGGAAGGAACTGCCATATGGCACGCCTTGCTGGTGTTGACCTCCCGCGCGACAAGCGCATGGAGGTTGCACTCACCTACATCTACGGCATCGGCCCCGCCCGTGCCGCCGAGCTGCTGGAGAAGACCGGCATCTCTCCCGACCTGCGGTCCAAGGACCTCACGGACGAGCACATCTCCATTCTGAGGGACGCGATCGAGAGCACCTGGAAGGTCGAGGGCGATCTTCGCCGCGAGGTCCAGGCTGACATCCGTCGCAAGATCGAGATCGGTTGCTACCAGGGCATCCGCCACCGTCGTGGCCTGCCCGTGCGCGGTCAGCGCACGAAGACCAATGCTCGTACGCGCAAGGGCCCGAAGAAGACGATCGCAGGAAAGAAGAAGTAGTCTATGCCTCCCAAAGCACGCTCCGGCGCACGCCGTACCGGCCGTCGCGTCGTAAAGAAGAATGTGGCCCACGGCGCCGCATACATCAAGTCCACCTTCAACAACACCATCGTGTCCATCACGGACCCGAAGGGTGCTGTCATCTCCTGGGCCTCCTCGGGACACGTCGGCTTCAAGGGCTCCCGTAAGTCCACGCCGTTCGCTGCCCAGATGGCCGCCGAGTCCGCCGCCCGCAAGGCGATGGAGCACGGCATGAAGAAGGTCGACGTTTTCGTCAAGGGCCCGGGCTCCGGCCGCGAGACCGCCATCCGTTCCCTGTCCACCGCCGGCCTTGAGGTCGGAACGATCTCCGACGTGACCCCGCAGCCGCACAACGGCTGCCGTCCGCCGAAGCGTCGTCGCGTCTAGAAGAAAGGATAGGGATACCACATGGCTCGCTATACCGGATCCGCCACCCGTAAGTCCCGTCGTCTCCGCGTCGACCTCGTCGGCGGGGACCGCTCGTTCGAGCGTCGCCCGTACCCCCCGGGACAGGCCGGTCGTACGCGCATCAAGGAGTCGGAGTACCTGACCCAGCTGCAGGAGAAGCAGAAGGCCCGCTTCACCTACGGCGTCATGGAGAAGCAGTTCCGCCGTTACTACGCCGAGGCGAACCGTCGTCCCGGCAAGACCGGTGACAACCTGGTGATCCTCCTGGAGTCGCGTCTCGACAACGTCGTCTACCGTGCAGGCCTGGCCCGCACCCGTCGACAGGCACGTCAGCTCGTCTCCCACGGTCACTTCACCGTGAACGGCAAGAACATCAACGTGCCGTCCTTCCAGGTCTCCCAGTACGACATCATCGACGTCCGGGACCGTTCCCGCTCGATGCTGTGGTTCGAGGAGGCCCAGGAGCTCCTGGTCGACGCCGTCGTCCCGGCCTGGCTCCAGGTCGTGCCGTCCTCCCTGCGCATCCTCGTGCACCAGCTGCCCGAGCGCGCCCAGATCGACGTCCCGCTGCAGGAGCAGCTCATCGTCGAGTTCTACTCCAAGTAGGACGTTCGTCGCACCACCGTTTCACCCCGTCACCGCCTGCATGGGCCGGTGGCGGTTCCCGAGAAGTATTCAGTTGTTCATCCCTACGGCGTCAAATAACGGTCGCCACCTAGGAGAAGCAAGATGCTCATTTCACAGCGCCCGGCGTTGAGCGAAGAGTTCGTCAGCCCCGCCCGCTCCCGGTTCGTCATCGAGCCGCTGGAGCCGGGTTTCGGCTACACCCTCGGAAACTCGCTGCGCCGTACCCTGCTGTCGTCCATCCCGGGCGCAGCGGTCACCTCCATCCGGATCGAGGGTGTGCTCCACGAGTTCACCACCATCCCCGGCGTGAAGGAGGATGTCTCCGACATCATCCTGAACATCAAGGCCCTGGTTCTGTCCTCGGACTCCGATGAGCCGGTCACGATGTACATCCGCAAGGAGGGCGCCGGTGAGGTCACCGGGGCTGACGTCGTCACCCCGACCGGTGTGGAGGTCCACAACCCGGACCTGCACATCGCGACCCTGAATGAGCAGGGCAAGATCGACATCGAGCTCGTCGTCGAGCGTGGCCGCGGATACGTCCCGGCCGCACCCACCACCGGTGAGATCGGCCGTATCCCGGTCGACCAGATCTACTCCCCGGTGCTGAAGGTCAGCTACAAGGTCGAGGCAACCCGTGTGGAACAGCGCACGGACTTCGACAAGCTGGTCATCGACGTCGAGACGAAGAACTCCATCACCGCCCGCGACGCCATGGCGTCCGCAGGCAAGACCCTGGTGGAGCTGTTCGGTCTGGCCCAGGAACTCAACCTGGCTGCTGAAGGTATCGAGATCGGCCCGTCCCCGATGGAGACCGAGCACATCGCCGCCTACAGCACCCCGATCGAGGACCTCGACTTCTCCGTGCGGTCGTACAACTGCCTGAAGCGTGAGGACATCCACACCGTCGGCGAGCTCGCCGGCCGGACCGAGTCCGACCTGCTGGACATCCGCAACTTCGGTCAGAAGTCCATCAACGAGGTCAAGGTCAAGCTCGCTGAGCTGGGCCTGGGTCTCAAGGACGCGCCCGAGGGCTTCGACATCAACGACATTGAGGGCTACGACCCGGAGTCCGGCGAATTCGTCGACACCGAGGGCGAAGACATCGCAGAGTAGCAACTCGTTTCGGGAACCGCCGTCGGCTGTGCTGTGTGGGACACCGGTGGTTCGCCGACACCGCGCTTGACACAGTCTGACTAGAGAAACACACGAGGAGAAGTTATGCCTACCCCGAAGAAGGGTGCCCGCCTCGGCGGATCTGCTTCCCACCAGAAGAAGATCCTCGCCAACCTGGCAGCTCAGCTCATCGAGCACGGCGCCATCAAGACCACGGACGCGAAGGCCAAGCTGCTGCGCCCGTACGTCGAGAAGATCATCACGAAGGCGAAGAAGGGTACCGTCGCCGACCGTCGTAACGTGCTGAAGCTCATCACGGACAAGGAGGTCGTCGCCTACCTGTTCAACGAGCTCGCGCCGAAGTTCGAGGGCCGTAACGGTGGTTACACCCGCATCATCAAGCTCGAGAACCGTAAGGGTGACAACGCTCCGATGAGCCAGATCTCCCTGGTCCTCGAGGAGCTCGCCTCCTCCGAGGCGACCCGCGCCACCCGCGCGGCCGCCTCCAAGGCCGCCGAGGAGACCCCGGTCTCCGAGGACGCACCGGTCGTCGAGGCCGACGAGGCCACCGACGCCGCTGCCGCCGACGAGGCTGCAGAGGCTGAGGAGTCCACCGAGGAGAAGTAAGTCCCCGGTACTCTCCGCACCCGCGGAAACCGACCACGCCCGTCCCCACCGTGAAACGGTGAGGGCGGGCGTTGTTGCATGTGCAGTCGTGAACGTGGTTCCCGGCGTTCTCCTTGGTAGAGTCATGCCCTGTGTTGACCTACCGACTTTCCGGCGTGCTGCTGATCCTCAGCGGTCTCGCCACCGGGTTCGGCCACATCGCCGCCCTGCTGAGCTGGCGTGGCCTGTACTCCTTCACGGACAACCGGCTCGGCGACTACACCGTCACCGAATGCCAGGTGCTGCGCGACAACCTGGGCACCCGGTACGTCTGCAACCCCGCCTACCTGGTCACCAACGTGTCCTACGTGGCCGCGGGGTTCCTCATCGTCGTCGCCGCCGGGGTGATGTGGATCGCCGCCGGGTCGGAGAGGCACCGCTCGGTGCGCATGTCAGCGGTGCTCATCGGCGGCGCCGGCGCGATGTACATGCTGGCGGGCTTGTTCCCCTACGACGTGTCCGCGGCGATCCACGACCTGTCCATGTTGTTCTACGCGATCCTGATGTGGGCGTTCATGGCCTTCCTCACCGGTGTCGGGACGGCCCGCACCGCGGGGGGACGCGGCCCGCACCCGTTGATCTACGGCGGCTACCTGCCGATCACCCGCCTGATGCTCACCGCCTCGGTGGTGGGCCTGCTGGCGTTGCTGCTGCTCGGGCCGCGCGGTATGCCGGGCGCCTACGAGCGGCTGGCCTTCGACACGTTGACGGTCTGGTTGATGATCATCGGGGTGTGCATGTACTCCCTCGGCGGGGCGGGCGACCAGGAGAGCCGTCGCGTGGCCGAGATGGCTGAGACGGCCGAGTTCGAGGCCCTCGAGTTCCCGGACTCCGCCCCCGGCCACAACCAGCGCCGTTACCCGGGCTTCGCCGGACTGTCCGGTTCCCGGGCGAGCGGCTGGGGCCGGCGCCGACATGACGACCGCGACGGCAACACCACCCAGGAGGATTCATGACCGGGCAGGTCCGCGTCCGGCTCGACGTCGCCTACGACGGCACGGACTTCCACGGCTGGGCGCGCCAGAAGGGTCCGCAGGAGGGTCTGCGGACCGTCGCCGGTGTGCTGGAGGACGCCCTGTCGCTGGTCGTGCGGGAACCGGTGGAGCTCGTCGTCGCCGGACGCACCGACGCCGGCGTTCACGCCGACGGGCAGGTCGCGCACGTCGACCTGCCGTCCTCCGCGTTCGAGCAACGCTCGCTGGACCGACCGGAGGCGCTGGTGCGTCGGCTGTCGCGGATGCTCCCGACGGACATCCGCCTGCACGGTGCCACGGCCGCACCGGAGGGTTTCGACGCGCGGTTCTCCGCGCTGTCGCGGCGCTACCGTTACCGGGTGACCACCGCGGACGCCGGGGTGCTGCCGGTGCGCGCCCGCGACACCGCCACCTGGCGGCGCGACGTCGACCTCGCCGCGGTGCAGACCGCGTCGGACGTCCTAGTCGGCCTGCACGACTTCGCCGCCTTCTGCAAGTACCGGCCCAACGCCACCACGGTGCGCGAACTCCAGGAGTTCACCTGGCGTGACGTGTCCACCGTCGCCGAACCGCAGACCTACGAGGCGACGGTCGTGGCGGACGCCTTCTGCTGGTCGATGGTGCGCTCCCTGGTGGGCGCGGTGTTGAGCGTGGGGGAGGGGCGCCGCGACGAGGCATTCACCCGCGGGCTGCTCGACGAGCGTTCCCGCAGTTCGGCGGTGGCCGTGGCCCCAGCGTGCGGGCTGAACCTCGTGGAGGTCCAGTACCCGCCGCAGGACGAGATGGCGGCCCGCGTGGCCGTCACCCGTGACCGGCGGGCACCGGTGGACGCGCCGTCGGACGCGACGGGATCATCAGCGGAACCGTCCTGACCAGCACCACCATCGCCACCAGTTCGACGAGCGTCTGGGTGACCACCACCAGCGGGGCGAGTTCGTAGCCGGCGGGCAGGGCCAGCACCAGCGGCAGCACGACCAGCGAGTTGCGGGTCACCCCGGTGAACACCACCGCCCGACGCGCCGGCACGTCCAGCGCGCCCGGCGTCCCGGCGCAGGGGCGTCCGGCGAGCCAGCCCAGCGCCGTCATCACCACCACGAACGCCACGTACACCGGCACGACCTGCACCAGCCACGAGAGTTGCCGGTCCACCCCGGCGATCTGTGATGCCACCACCAGCGCCAGGGTCAGCATCATCAGCGGGACCATGAGCCCGGCCATCACCTCGCGCACGGCGTCCCCCGCCCGCCCGGGGATCGCCTGGGTCGCGGCGGCGGCGCACAGCGGCAGCACGATGAGCACCACGAACGCCTCGACGAAGGGGCCGGCGTCGAACCCTCCCAGGACCTCGGAGCCGAGGAAGGCCCACAGGTACACCGGCAGCAGCAGCATCTGGGCGGCCATGAGCAGCGGAGCGGCGGCGAGCAGCCGGTCTGCCGCGCCACCGGCCAGCCCGGTGAACACGATCACGTAGTCGATGCACGGGGCCAGCAGCACGAACAGCACCCCGACGAGCAGCACCTCGTCCCCGGCGATGGGCCGGGTCAGCAGCCACACCACCAACGGCACGGCCACGAAGTTCACCATGGCCACCGTGGCCAGGAAGCGCAGGTCGCGCAGGGTGGACAATGCCCGGCGCAGCGGGATGCCCAGGAACGTCACGTAGAGCAGCAGACCCAGCACCGGGTTCACCAGGTGCCCGGCCGCCCCGGCGGTACCGGACCCTGCCACCATGCCGACGACACCGCCGACAAGGATGGCGAGCAGGTACAGGGCGATCTGGTGGCGCTCCATGCCCGCGACGAGTCTCTTCACGGCCCCCAGGTTAGCGGGGCGCCCGGAGCGGCAGAGCGGTCACCTCGACAGTGACGTCGGCCGACGTCAGCGTCCCGGCGTCGAGGTCGACCACCACGTCCGCCACCACATCCGCGAGAAGCTCGTCCAACTCCCCGTCCTGCACCACCACGCGGCAGCGCTGCGGATGCCACGCGGCGCGCCACGCCTCGGCCGACTCGACCAGCGCCGCGTCCTGCCCCGGGACGCGGCCGGACGGCGCGACGGTGCGCGCGACCGTCGCGGCGTCCCGCCCGCGCAGCAGTACCGTGGTCCCCGGCGGCAGGTGCAGCACCACCGGCGCCCCGTACACGTCCGTGCCCACCATCCAGCCGGGCAGCGGGCCGGCCTGCAGCCCGCTGCGCATCGTCGCCGCCGCAGGTAGATCGGGCAACCGGGAGGCCAGCAGCCCACAGCCCGCCGCCGCCCACGGCATCCGCTCGGCCGCCTCGGCAGGCACGCCGACAAGGCAATGCCCAGGGATACGCAGCAGCGACGCCAGGCCCACGTAGGAACGCTCCAGCGGGGAGGACGCCCGCGGCGACGGGGCCACCGCGGTCGCCAGCAGCCCGGCGTCCACCCGCAGGCCCGCGGCGAGGCTCTCGAGCAGCGGGGCGTCCAGCGCCACGGGGTCGACGTGTGCCCCGCCCCAGGTCCGTGTGTGCGGCACGTGCACGCGGAACCACACCCGCTCGCCCTCACCGGCCGCGGCTCCGCCGTGCACCTGCCGGTGGTACCACCGCACCGCAGCCATAAACCTGCCCATGAACTCCCCCTCGGTTTCCCCTGCCCCGGCGCACCCGATGATGTACCATCCGCAAGCATAGGCACAGTGTGCCGGGGGAAACAACAGGGGGAAGTCTTTCATGAGGACCACAGGTCTGCAGGTGTCCGGTTACTCGTTCCTGCTGCGACGCGCCGAATTGGCACTGGTCACCGGGGATGCGCGTATGGCGCAGGACCCGTTGCGCACGCAGCGTCGGGCGGTGGGGGTGGGGATGCTGCTCACCCTGCTGGTCACCGGCGGGATCCTGCTGGTGGCGATGCTGCGGCCCCAGCCGTCCATCGACGACGCCGGCATCGTCGCCGACGAGGCCGGCACCCTGCACGTGCGCATCGGCACCGACTTCCACCCGGTGACCAACGTCGCCTCCGCCCGCCTGCTGCTCGGTGCACCCGAGGAGGTGACCTCCTCGACGTCGGGGCAGTTGGCGTCCTTCGGTACCGGGCCCACGCTCGGCGTGCCGGACGCCCCGGGCCTGGTGCCCGCCCCCGTGGTGTCCTGGGCGCGTTGCGCCGACGGGGTGGTCGCCGCACCCGCGTTGCCGGACGCCGGGGCGGCGGTGCTTGCCGCACCGTCCGGCACGTGGCTGGCGGTGGACGGACGACGGTTGCTGCTGCCGGACGGCCCGGTGCTGGCCCGGGCCCTGGGGGTGGCCCCGGTTCCGGTGAGCCAGGACGTGCTGGAGGTCCTGGACCGGGGGCCGGACGTGGCGTTGGGCTCGTTGCGGCACGCCGTCGCCGCCGGCGACCGGGTCTTCCTCACCGGGCAGGACGGTGTCGCCGAGGTCACCGGTGCGCGCCGGGCGATCGTGGAGGCCCTGGTGCCGCACCAGGCCAGCGAACCGTTGTCGGTGGTGCTGTCGCGACCGGAGGTCACCGGGCTGTCGGCCCTGTCGCATGTGCCGGTGGAGCTGGACCTGGTGGATGGGGTGACGGTGGGGGAGGTGTGCATCGGTGACCACGTTGTGGCGACCGATGATCTCGAGCGCGACGCCCCGCAGCCGGGCTCGCACTTCGTGGGCCCGCGGGGCACCTCCGCCCTGCTTACCGAGCGTGGCTACGTGCTCGTCGCCGAATCCGGGGTGCGCTACCAGGTGACGGCCGCCGAGGACCTGCGGGTGCTGGGGCTGGTGGAGGGTGAGGATGGTTCCGGTGTCGGGGACCTGGCGCAGGTGCCGTTCCGGGTGCTGGAGGGACTGCCGGACGGCGGGGTGCTCTCCGAGGAGCGGGCGAGCCGCACCCTCACCGGTCGCTAGCGGCGGACCCGAAGGATTAACGCGGTCAATATCGCCACCGCCACGACCCCCGCCAACGCCAGGGGAACCCGCAGGTCCGCCGGGACGTCGACGGCACGCACCACGGAGACCTCGGCGGGCATCTCGTAGTGCGCGGCGGCTTCAGCGTGCCCTGCGATTTCTGCGGAACCCGCCCGGTCCAGTACCGCGCCCACCGCCGCCACCGGGGAGACCACCGGCACCACACCCTGCTCGGCGGTGTCGACGAGCAGGGCGCGCACCTCGGCGGCGGAGAGTTCCGGGCGCAGCTGCCACACCAGGGCGGCCGTACCCGCGACCACGGGTGAGGCGAAACTGGTGCCGGAGAACGGGGCGGGGTCGCCGACGATCGTCCTGTCGGTGCCGTCGGTCTGCAGCGTCGCCGACACCGGACCGCCCGGTGCGTGCAGGTCCACCCACTCGCCGGGCACGGAGTAGTCGGCGGGGCGTCGTCCGGCGTCGGGGTCGGTGCCGGGATCGGTATCCGGTTCCCGCGCGTCGACCCCGCCCACGGTGAGTACACCGGGCAGCGCGGCGGGGTAGGGGACCTGGTCGTCCCGGCACTGTCCGGCGTTGCCGGCGGCGGCGACGAGCAGCAGCCCCTCGCGTTCCACGGCGTCGACGGCACGGCGTAGTTCGGCGGTGTCCTCGCAGGCCACCACGGAGACGTTGAGGATCCGCACCCCGTGTTCGGAGGCGGTGGTGCGGGCACGGTCGAGTGCGTCGACGAGGTCGGCGACGGTGGTGTTCGACCCGTCGCCCTGGCGTACGGAGACCACGCGTGCCCCCGGGGCGACGGTGCGCAGCACCCCGGTCACCGCGGTGCCGTGCAGCAGGCAGTGGTCCCGGTCGCCGGGGCGCTCGGTGACCACGCCGGGGGCGGAGGCCCCGGTGTCCACCACGGCGACCCCCACGTCGTGCCCGGTGGACAGGTCGTGCGGCAGGGCGACGTCGACGGGCAGGACGTCGCCGACGAGCGGCTCATCGCAGCGTTGCTGCGCCTGGGCCGGTGGCAGCACCACCGCGCCGGACGCCACGAGCAGGGCCAGCGGCACCAGCACCGCCGCCCGTACACGCTGCCGTATCGGGCTCATCCGATACCCCGCAGCACCTCGAAGACACCGGTGGTGCTGATCAGCAGTGGGACGGAGACGGTGAAGGCCACGGTCTCCAGCACGTCGAGGACGCGTCCGGCCAGCGGGGAGGTGATCCGCACCGCCGGCAGGGCCACCGGCGCCAGGGCCAGCAGCGACCACGGTGCGGGCAGCTGCAGCACCACCCAGAGAAGCAGGAGCACGGCGGTGACGGTGACGGTCACCGTGTGCACCGGGCGGGTGGCGCGCGCGGACAGGCCGGTCACGGCGACGGCGAGCAGCGCGGCCAGCGTCCACAAGCTCGCCTCGCCGTGAAGGGGCAGGAGCTGGACGGCACCGGCGAGGATGACCACACAGCAGGTCACCACGATGGCGGGGTGCAGGCGCAGCGCCCGGGCGGCCCGGTCGGAACGGTCGGCAGGGCTGTCGGTGGCCCCGGCGACCCCGCTGGCTCCGCCCTCCTGCGCGGCGGCGGCGAAGAGCCCGGTCGCCGGCACCCGCGGCAGGGTGATGCCGGCCAGGCCCACGGCGAGCTGCCCGGAGAAGGTCAACGCCACCACGGCCACCAGCGTGGTCAGCCCCGGGCTCACGTTGACCGCGGCGGCCAGCGCCAGGCCCACGGTCACGGTGCGCACAACCCCGGGGCGCCACACCGACATCGCGGCGAAAACGCAGGCCGTCAGAATGTTGACCTGCAGTCCGAGCCCGAAGCCGAGGACCGCCGCCACCGGTACGAAACGCCGGTCCACCAGGGAACCGGCGGCCGCGGCGAGCGTGGCGAGCGTGGCGAGCAGCAGCACCGCGCACACCGCCAGCGCGCCGCCGCGTCCGGCGACGTCCCCGGCGAGCAGTGCCACGGCGAGGTCGCTGACGTCGGCGGGGTGCCAGCGCACGTGCTCCTCGGGGGCCCACAGCGGCGCCCACACGAGGGAGCACACCGTGGCGGTGAGCAGCGCGGCGACCCACACCGCCGGGGAGGACGCCACGGGCGCGCTGAGGCGTCCGACGTCGTCGACCGGCGGGGCGGGCAGCGCGTCCTTGTCGAGGGTGAGGCGTTCGCCGGGGCGGACCCCGGACTGCGCCAGGGAGTCCTCCGGGCGCAGCACGCCGAGCGGGCCGGACAAGCGCCAGACCTCCCCGGGGGAGGCGTCGACCAGGTGTGGGACGAGTTCGGCGACGGGCACGGTGTCGGCCACGGTGGCCTCCACGGTGCGCTCGCGTGCGACGGTGATGCTCACGGCGATCATGGGTGGTGTGGTTCCCCGGTTCTGTACTTTCCTGAGTCCCGCGGCCGGTCACGTCCCCCTGACGTGTCCCCGACGGCCACGGTCGGATGCTTCGAGAGTGTACAGTGATGTTCCGACAGCTGTCGCGCAGGGGGCGTGGCAGGGGGACGCGAGGGGATTTTCGCAGATGAAGTCGCAGGCACCACCGACGTTGCCGAAGAGCAAGCAGCCGTTCGTCCGGATCCTCATGCCCGTGGTGATGGTCGTCGCGGTGGTGGGCATGGTCGCCGCGATGGTGCTCTCGGGGATGGGCCGCTCGCCCATGTCCTTCATTTTTCCCTTAATGATGCTCAGCAGCCTGGCGATGATGATCAGCCCGGGCGGGCAGGACGTCGACGAGGTCCGCCGGGGTTTCCACCGGCACCTGGACGCCCTGTCGGACTCGTTGCACCGGGCGCGCCGGGAGCAGTGGGCGCGCATGGCGGTCACGCACCCGGACCCGCGCGCGCTGTGGACGCGCGTGACGGAGGACGGTACTCCCGGCACGGCAGAATCCGAGGGCACGGCCCAGCGTGCCGAGCCCGGGGTGGTGCGTATCGGCACGGCGGTGCAGGCGCCGGACGACCCGCTGGAGATCCCGGTCGACGCCCCGCCGGAGGACCTGGAACCGGTGTGCGCGACCACGTTGCGCGACCTGGCGCGCACCTACGCCACCATCGAGGCGCCGGTGGCGGTGGACCTGCGCGAGTTCGACTGCGTGGTGGTCACCGGCGACGGCGCGGGCGGGCTGGTCAACGCGATGCAGGGGCAGGCGGTGATGCAGGACGACCCGGCGGTGCGGGTCTCCGGACCGCACGACAGGTGGCTGTCCGCGGAGGACGGCACCTTGCACGTGCGCTTCCGCCACGTGGGTCGGGATGCTGCGCCACCTGCGGTGACGTCGGGGGCGGGCTCGGTCACGGTGCTCGCCGACCCGGCGTCGGTGGCGGCCGGGTGGCAGGACGCCGCCGCGGACGGCGGGCTGCTGCTCCACGCGCAGGACGGCGTCCTGGCGGCGTGGACGGTCGACGGGTGGCGTCCCTTCGCCACCGCCGACGAGCTCAGCGACGTGGAACTCGCCGCCCTGTGCCGGTCGCGGACCTCCTCCCGGGCGTCCCGCTCGGTGCTGGACGTGCCGGGCGGCGGACTGCGCGCGGCGGTCGGGTTCTCCCCGGCTCCGGTGCACCTGGACATCCGGGAGGCGGCGAAGGGCGGCATCGGTCCGCACGGGCTGTGCATCGGGGCCACCGGCAGCGGAAAATCCGAGTTCCTGCGTTCCGTGGTCACCAGCTTCGCCCACCGGCACTCCCCGGAGGAACTGAACTTCGTGCTGGTGGACTTCAAGGGTGGTGCTGCCTTCGCCGGCATGGAGCGGCTGCCGCATACCTCGGCGGTGATCACGAACCTCTCCGACGAGGCGGTGCTGGTCGACCGGATGCAGGACTCTCTACTCGGCGAGCTGCACCGTCGGCAGGAGAAACGGCACGCCGCGGGCATGGCGACGGCCGCGCAGTACAACCAGGTCCATCCCGGGGAGATGCCGGCGTTGTTCATCATCGTCGACGAGTTCTCCGAGCTGCTGCACGCCCGCCCGGAGTTCGCCGAGGTCTTCGCCGCGATCGGACGTCTCGGCCGCAGCCTGCAGATCCACCTGCTGCTCGCCAGCCAGCGGCTGGAGGAGGGCCGGCTGCGCGGCCTGGAGTCGCACCTGTCGTACCGTATCGCCCTACGTACGTTCTCCGCCTCGGAGTCACGCCAGCTCATCGGGTCCACGGCGGCCTATGAACTGCCCTCGGCCCCTGGTGCGGCGATCCTGAGTTCGGCGGGCCTGGGGTCCACCGGCCAGGTGCGTTTCCAGTCGGCGTACGTCTCCGGCCCCGAGGTGCCGCTGGACTCCCGGCTGGTGCGCGAGCTGGGCGTGGAGCCGGAGGCGGCGGGAACCACGATGGAGCTGGTCGTCGACCGGTTGGCGGGGCCGAACCGTAACCCGATCTGGTTGGAGCCCCTGCCGGAGCTGCTGCCGGCCAGTGCCGTGATGGGTGCAGGGGACACCCGTGCCGACGCGCTCACCGTTCACCTGGGCCTGGAGGACCTGCCCTTCGACGGGGTGCAGCGTCCGTGCGTGCTGGACCTGCGCCGACGCCACTGGGCGGTGGTCGGCCAGCCCGGCACCGGCAAGACGACGCTGGTGCGGTCGCTGGTGCTGGGCCTGGCGTTGAGCTCCCCGGGCGTGGCGGTGTACGTGGTGGACCCCGGTGGCGGGCTGCGCGACCTGGCGCGCCTACCGCAGGTCGCCGCGGTGGTGGGGGTGGACCTGCTGGGCCGGGTCCTCGACGAGCTCGGGCAGGACGCTACGGGTGGTGCAACGCACCGCGTGCTGGTCGTCGACGGTCTCGAAGCCCTCGACCCCTCCGGCGACGACGACCGGCGCCTGGCGTCGCTGGTCGCCGGCGGGATGCAGCGCGGGGTGCACGTGGTGGTCACCTCCCTGCGCTGGACGTTCCGTCCCGCCCTGCGTGACCTGCTCACCGGTGCGGTGGAGCTGCGCCTGACACCCGCCGAGTCGCAGTTCCGCGACGCCCAACGCACCCTGCCCGACCACCCGGGACGCGGGGTCTCCCCGGGTGGCAAGCACCTGCAGGTCGCCTACTCCGACGCCCAGGACGTGGAGCACGCGCGCAAGGTCAGCGTGGCGCGTGGGGAACAGGACCGCACCCTGCGCGTCCTGCCCTCGCAGGTCTGCGTCGATGAGCTGGAGGAGGTCTCCGGTGACCTGGTGGCCCTCGGCATGGGCGGGCGGACCCTGTCCACGGTCCACTGGGATCCGGAGGCGTTCCCGCACCTCACGGTGGTGGGGCAGGCGCGCGCCGGGGCCACGACCGCGCTGCGCACCGTCGCCTGGGCGTCCTCGCGCCGGGAGGGTGTGGAGGTGCTGGCCACGGACGTGCGCCGTGGGCTGCTCGGCGTGCCGGGGTACCGTCCGGCCGCGGGGTTCCTGCGTGCGCTGACCGGCTGGGTCGAGGAGCTGAAAGCACGGGTGCCGGGGGAGGACGCCGAGCTCACCGCCGCACAGTTGCGTGACCGTAGCTGGTGGAGCGGGACGCGGCGGGTGATCGTGGTCGACGACCTCGACCAGTCGGCCGACCTGGCCGCGGCGGTGGACCTGCTGGTGCCGTTGCTGCCGCACGCCGCGGACATCGGCCTGCACCTGGTCACGGCCCGACGCAGCGCGATGATGGGCCGCAGCGCCTACACCCCGTTGATGCAGGGGATCCGTGACCTGACCGGTTGGCTGGTGCTCTCGGCACCGCGGGAGGACGGCCCGGTCGCCGGGCAGGTGCTCACGTCCCGGTCGCCGGGACGCGGCGTGCTGGTGCAGGACGTCGCGGAGGACGTGCAGGTCGCGACGGTGGACACGGAGAACGCAGACACGGAGAAGGCGGGGGTGCGGGTATGAGCACGACGATGGTGGCCGACGCGGTGGCGCTCACGGAGTCCGGGGTGCTGGTCAACGGTCTGTGCGTGACGGACCTCCTCAGCGGGCTGGAGGTCCGTGGCGAAGATATAGAGGACACAGCGGACACAGGGGACGCGAGCCCGGTGTTCCGTGGCTCGGGTGTACCACTGCGGCGGTTGGAGTCTGTCCGTGAGCTGGTGGAGGAGGTGCTGGAGGCCCGGGCGGTGGACCCGGAACTCACCAGCGCCAACCCGGTGGTGCCGCGCACGGTCTTCCCCTGGGGGATCGGTGCGCAGGTGTCGGACGTGCTGGTCGTCGGGCCGGACAAGGAGGCCACGGCGGCGTACCTGCGGATCAGCGGGCTGCGTGCCCGCACGGTGGACGTGGGCCCGGCCCTGCGCCTGGCCGGTGACCTGGCGGCGGCGCGCGCCGAACTCGAGGACCCCGCCCCGCCGGAGCCGGAACCGGTGCAGGACGTCCCGCGGCGTCGGGGGCTCGTGTTGTCGGCGGTGGGGGCGACCGCAGTGGCCGCCGTGACCACAATCGCGCTGGTATCTACCGGTGTCGTGGGCGGCGGCGCGGCCGACGTCGCGGACCCGGCGGAGACGGCCCAGGCCGCAACACAGACGCCGGACGCCGCACCGCCTGAGGCGTCCGGGGCGTCCGATGCGTCCGGCACAGTGGAGGAGCCGGAGGCGGAGGCGTGGCGGGAGATGAGCTCCGGTGGTGAGATGGAGTACGCCGACCACCCGGACGCACCGCAGGTGACGGTGGACGTCCCCGGCTGGGAGGTCACCGAGAGCACCGCCGAGCGCGACATCTGGACCTCGGGGGACGCCGGGATGCGGGTGCTCCTCGCCGCGACGCCGACGCCCATCGGGACGCAGGGGGAGCTGGACACCGCGATGCTGCGCGCCCTCGACGGCGCCGACGACGTGGTGGTGACGAACCGGTCGCCGGTGTCCTACGAGGAGCACTTCCCGGACTCGACGACGTCGTGGCGCGTCCGGCTGGTCGACGGTCACCAGGTGTCCGTCGGCTGCCAGTACCGTGACCTCACCGAGGACCGGCAGGCGGTGTGCGACCGGTTCGGCGCGACCGCCCGGGTGCTACTTGCCGAGTGAGCTGAGCGACGGGTCGATCCGGTTGAAGCGCGACAGCTGGGTGACGTGCTGCGGGCCGAGCTCCTCGAGGCTGGTGACCTGCAGCAGCTTCATGGTGCGCTCGATCTGGGAGCGCAGGATGCTGATCGTGCGGTCCACGCCCTCGCGTCCGCCGGCCATCAGGCCGTAGAGGTAGGCGCGGCCGACGAGGGTGAAGTCGGCGCCGAGGGCCATGGCGGCCACGATGTCGGCACCGTTCATGATGCCGGTGTCGACGAGGATCTCCATGTCGCCGCCGACCTCGCGGACGACCTCGGGCAGCAGCTGGAAGGGTACGGGTGCGCGGTCGAGCTGGCGTCCGCCGTGGTTGGACAGCACCACGGAGTCGACGCCGAGGTCGGCGAGGGTCTTGGCGTCCTCCACGTTCTGCACGCCCTTGACGGAGATCTTGCCGGGCCACATCTCGCGGATGATCTCGAGGTCCTTGTAGTTGATGGTGGGGTCCATCGCGGAGTCGAGCATCTCGCCGACGGTGCCGCCGGTGGAGGTCAGGGAGGCGAACTCCAGCGGCGGGGTGGTCAGGAAGTCGATCCACCACCAGGGGCGCGGGATGGCGTCGAGCACCGTCTTGGCGGTGAGCTGCGGCGGGATGGAGAAGCCGTGGCGGGTGTCGCGCATGCGGTTGCCGGCGACCGGGGTGTCGACGGTGAAGAACAGGGTGTCGAAGCCGGCCTTGGCGGCGCGCTCGACGAGCCCGTAGGAGATGTCGCGGTCCTTCATCACGTAGAGCTGGAACCAGTTGCGGCCGTGCGGGTTGGTGGCCTTGACGTCCTCGATGGAGGTGGTGCCCAGGGTGGAGAGGCTGAAGGGGATGCCGGCGGCGGCCGCGGCGCCGGCGCCGGCGACCTCGCCCTCGGTCTGCATCAGGCGGGTGAAGCCGGTGGGTGCGATACCGAAGGGCAGGGCGGAGGTGCCGCCGTGGATGCTGGCGGTGGTGTCGATCTGCGAGGCGTCCTTGAGGATGGACGGGTGGAACTCGACGTCCTCGAAGGCCTGGCGGGCGCGTGCGATGGAGATCTCCTCCTCGGCGGCACCGTCGGTGTAGTCGAAGGCGGAGGCCGGGGTGCGCCGCTTGGCGATCTTGCGCAGGTCGTAGATGGTGAGGGCGGAGTCCAGGCGACGCTTCTTCGCGTTGAGCTCGGGCTTCTTGAACTGCATGAGTTCGAGGATCTCGGCGGGGTGGGGGAGTTGGCGCTTGACCATGGTGTTCTCCTTCGTGATGGGTGTGTGTGGTTTGTTATGGGTCCTATGAGGTCGGACCACAGGGTCCGTTTTCGAGCGTACTCGCTACGGGATCATCCAATCCAGGACGGTGGCCTGCAGTCCGTTGATCAGGCAGATGGCCGCGAGCATGCCGATGCTCCACCACATGACCTTGCGCAGGATCTCCGACTCGCGGCCGGCCAGGCCCACCGCGGTGGCGACGATCGTCAGGTTCTGCGGGCTGACGAGCTTGGCCACGACACCGCCGGAGGTGTTGGACGCCACCATCAGTGCCGGGTCCAGGCCGGCCTGGTTCGCCGCGGTCTGCTGCAGGGTGGCGAACAGGGCGTTGGCGCTGGTGTCCGATCCGGTGACTGCGGTGCCCAGCCAGCCCAGGACGGGCGCGAAGAAGGCGAAGGCGGCGCCGGCACCGGCGATCCAGTGGCCGATGGTGATCGTCTGGCCGGACTGGTTCATCACGTACGCCAGTGACAGGACGGCGGCGACGGTGAGGATCGAGAACCGCATCTTCACCAGGTTCTCCCAGTACGCCTGCACGGCGACCTTCGGGGAGACCCGGTACACCGCGGCCACGATCACGCCGGTGATCATCAGCAGGGTGCCCGGTGAGGACAGCCACGGGAAGCCGTAGACGGTGGAGGAGGAGACCGAGCCGTCGGCGGTGAGCACGTTGCCGTCCAGGCCCGGCCACGGGATCGACACGTCGGTGGAGGCCAGGAAGTCGACGACCGGGTCCCACAGCTTGGCCACCGAGAAGATCACGATGACCAGCAGGTAGGGGAACAGTGCCATCAGGATGCGCGAGGTCGTCAGTTCGCGGGTGACCACCTCGGCGCCGCCGGCGGCCGCGGCGTGGGCGTTGTCGGTGCTCGTGACGTCCTGCACCTCGCCGTTCTCCTCCTCCTCACGACGTTCGGTGAGCAGCCGCTCCCGCGCCTCGGCGGTGCCCGCCGGGCGCCAGAACTGCAGCATGACCACGGCGACGGCGAGGCCGGCGAGCGCGGAGATGATGTCGGTGAGCTCCACGGAGATGTAGTTGGAGGAGATGAACTGGACCACCGCGAAGACCGCGCCGATGACCAGGGCGATCGGCCAGCACTGCTTCAGTCCCTTCTTCCCGTCCACCAGCAGGCAGAGGAACAGGGGGACGAACACGGCGATGAACGGGGTCTGGCGTCCGACGATGGCACCGATGTGCTCGTAGTCGATGCCGGTCAGCGCGCCGGCGGTGATGATCGGGGTGGCGATCGCGCCGAAGGCCACCGGGGCGGTGTTGGCGATGAGCACGGCGACGGCCGCACGCATGCGTGCGAAGCCGACGGCGAGCAGCATCACGCCGGTGATCGCCAGCGGGGCGCCGAAACCGGCGAGGGCCTCGAGCATGCCGCCGAAGCAGAACGCGATGAGGATGGCCTGCACACGCGGGTCGTCGGAGATGCGGTCGATCACCGCGCGCAGGTCGAGGAAGCGTCCGGAACGCACGGTGAGTTCGTAGAACCAGATCGCCGCGACCACGATCCACATGATTGGGAACAGGCCGAAGACCGCACCCTGGGTGGCCGAGAGCCCGGCCAGGTGCACGGGCATGCCGTACACGGCGACGGCGATGACCAGGGACACGGCCAGGGCGCTGAGCCCGGCCCAGTGGGCACGCCAGCGCAGCACGCCGAGGGTGACGAAGACGGTCGCCAGTGGCAGTAGGGCCACGAGTGACGAGAGGAAGAGGTTGTCCGCGACCGGCGCGAGGTCGGGTAGGTACGTGGAGCTCATGGGGTCCTCGAAGTGTGTCTGGGGTGTGACGGTGGCGCCACCCTACGGTCCGGTGACTCAGACCACATCAGTGGTCCGACCACAGCCTAGGGCACATCCAGTTTTGGAGTCAAGACTTCTTCCTTCACGCCCCCCGGGTTGGTGTGGCGTGGTAAAAAATGGTCATGACTGACGAACCCGCCTGGGCACCGGTCCCTCGCATCAGGACCCACCAGATGGTCGTCGACGCCATCGAGAACGAGATTCTCTCCGGCACCCTGCACGTCGGCGACCTGCTTCCTGCTGAACGCACCCTGTCCGAACAACTGCAGGTCAGCAGGGCCGCCGTGCGCGAGGCCATCCGGGTCCTGGAGGGGCAGGGGGTGCTGGAGTCGAACGTGGGCTCCGGGCACAAGGCCGGGACGTTCATCGCCGCGATGCCGTCCGAGGCGCTGTCACGCTTCCTGCGCCTGCACGTGGCGCTGTCCAACTTCGGTCTCGAGGAGGTGGTCCAGACCCGCACGATCCTGGAGGTCGAGAGCGCGCGGCTCTCCGCCGCCGAGCAGGACGAGGACGCCCTGGCGGGCATGCGCGCCGCCGTGGCGGAGATGGACCGGCCCGGGGTGAGCCGCGAGGAGTTCAACGACGCCGACACCCGCTTCCACGTCGCCCTCGCCCACGGGGCGGGCAACCGGCTCTTCGCCGACATGACCCAGGCGATCCGCGAGTCGCTGCGCGCACCGATCCTGCGTGGCTTCCGCGGGCAGGGCGACTGGGAGACCGTGGCGGGCACGCTGCGGACCCAGCACAAGGGCATCCTCGCCGCGGTCGAGGCCGGAGACGTGGACGGGGCCGGGGAGCTGGTGGCCGAGCACATCTCGACGGCCTACCGCACGCTGCTGGAGTAGGTCCCGCGCGGCGTCGCGACGGGGGTCGGGGACAGGGGAACCTTTCGGGCGCCAGGTGAGTCTCTCTACGGTGACGTCCCTTCCGTGCGGCCCGTGCAAGGGCTGCAGGAGGGCACCGATCAGAGCACTCGACACAAAGGGGAGGGACCCAATGAGTTTCAGAACGACCACCGAGGTCATGCAGTCCACGGCAGGCAAGGTCGACACCGTCAACGGTCAGGTGCAGGCGGAGCTCACGCGCCTGCAGGGCACGGTCGACGGTGTCGCGGGGGTGTGGAAGGGCGAGGCGCAGGCCGCCTTCATGCAGCTCATGGCCCGGTGGAACGACTCCGCCCGGGAGCTGCGGCTGTCGCTGGACGGCATCTCGGAGAACATCCGCGGCAATGCGCGGGCCTTCCAGCAGGTCGAGGACGACAACATCGTCGCCTTCCGCTGACGTCCCAGCCACCATCCACCACGCACCACACACGCCAAGGAGCAGGACCGTGATCCAGTACGACTTCGCAAGCATCGCCCAGACGTCCGCCGACATCCACGCCACCAACCGCAACATCAACGGCATGCTCGACCAGCTCAAGGGCGACATCGTCCCCATGGTCGCCGAGTGGGAGGGAGAGTCCGCCACGGCATATCAGGCTGCGCAGAAGCGGTGGGACGCCGCGGCGGAGGAGCTCAACCAGGTGCTGCAGACCATCGCCCGCGCGGTGGACAACGCCGGTTCCAGGATGAGCCAGATCAACAACAGCGCCGCCAACAGCTGGGCCTGACCCCGTAGGCTTCCGGCACAACCCCGGTACCCGGCCGCCACCGTCACACCCGTGACGGTGGTGGCCTCATGTTTGCGGTCCCTTTTGGATGTGCCGCGCCCGTCCGGTAACCTCAGTCGGGTTGCGACCACCCGTGCTGCGTTTTCACGGCACACCGGTGGTCGGCCCGCAGGTCCCCACCGGCCGCTGCGGGCACCACCCTTCCCGGGTAAGGCCCGGGGCGAGGGGTCTCCCGGCTGGCAGTTCCATGAAGACCAAGGAGTCGTAAATGACTACTTTCCACCCGAAGAGCGGTGACCTGACCCGTAAGTGGTACGTCATCGACGCCGAAGACGTGGTCCTGGGTCGTCTCGCCACCCACGCAGCTTCCCTGCTGCGCGGCAAGGGCAAGGCAATCTACGCACCCAACGTCGACTGTGGTGACAACGTCATCATCATCAACGCGGACAAGGTTCACATCTCGTCCAACAAGCGGGACCGCGAGTTCCGTTACCGTCACTCCGGTTACCCGGGCGGCCTCAAGACCATGTCCCTGGGTCGCTCCATGGAGCTGCACCCGGAGCGCGTCATCGCTGACGCCATCGTCGGCATGATGCCGCACAACCGGCTCAACCGCGAGTCCGCCAAGAAGCTCCGCGTCTTCGCCGGCGCCGAGCACCCCTTCGCGGCTCAGCAGCCCGAGTCCTACGAGATCAAGAAGGTGGAACAGTGACCGACAACGAGAACTACGAGGCCGAGTCCGTGGACGAAGAGGTCTTCGCCGCCACTGACGCCGTCAACGAGGAGTTCGTCGCCAGCATCGGTGACTCCATCTCCGAGGTCTCCGAGGACGAGGGCGACGACGTCGTCGCCCCCACCGTCTTCGACGGCCCGATCCAGACCGTCGGTCGCCGCAAGGAGGCCGTCGTCCGTATCCGCATGGTGCAGGGCTCCGGCCAGTTCACCTGCAACGGTCGCACCCTGGAGGACTACTTCCCGAACAAGCTGCACCAGCAGCTGATCAAGGCTCCGCTCGTCCTGCTCGAGCGCGAGAACCAGTTCGACTTCCAGGTCAACCTCAAGGGCGGTGGCCCGTCCGGTCAGGCCGGTGCGATGCGTCTCGCCATCTCCCGCGCGCTGAACAAGTACAACCCGGAGGAGCGGGCCGAGCTCAAGAAGGCCGGCTTCCTCACCCGTGACGCCCGTGCCGTGGAGCGCAAGAAGGCCGGTCTGCACAAGGCCCGTCGCGCACCGCAGTACTCGAAGCGCTGATTCCCCGGAGTCTTCGCTCGATCCTCGTGCAGCGTCCCGCTGCATGATCCGACGCCGCCCCGTCCCACACACCGTGTGGGGTGGGGCGGCGTCGCCTGTCGGTAGGGGATGTGGCGGTGCCAGCGTCTAGACTGGCACCCCATGAGCAGACTTTTCGGTACGGACGGGGTTCGGGGCCTCGCCAACAGGTCTCTGACGGCACCACTGGCACTGCGGTTGGGCGCGGCCGCGGCGCGGGTGCTGACGACGACCGGGCAGACGTCGCAGCGGCGTCCCACCGCGGTGATCGGACGGGATCCGCGGGTCTCCGGCGAGATGCTGTCGGCGGCGTTGTCGGCGGGCATGGCGTCGCAGGGGGTGGACGTGCTGGACGTGGGCGTGCTGCCCACGCCGGCGGTGGCGTTCCTCACCGACGACTACGGCGCGGACATGGGTGTGGTGATCTCGGCGTCGCACAACCCGATGCCCGACAACGGCATCAAGTTCTTCGCCGGCGGCGGGCGCAAGCTCGACGACGCGGTGGAGGACGAGATCGAGGGCGCCACGCTGGAGCTCGAGGAGTCCGGCCCCACCGGCGCGGCGATCGGCCGGGTCATCGAGGAGTCCGGTGACGCGCTGGAGCGCTACCTCTTCCACCTGCAGGACGCCGCCCCGCGCGCACTGGACGGCATCCGCGTGGTCGTGGACTGCGCCAACGGTGCCGCGAGTCTCGCCGCGCCGATGGCCTACGAGGCCGCCGGTGCCGAGGTCGTGGCGATCCACAACTCGCCGAACTCCTTCAACATCAACGACAACTGCGGTTCGACCCACATCGAGGTCATCCAGAAGGCTGTGCTGGAGCACCAGGCGGACCTGGGCCTCTCGCACGACGGGGACGCCGACCGCTGCCTGGCGGTGGACTCGCAGGGCAACGTCATCGACGGCGACCAGATCATGGCGATCCTGGCGGTGGCGATGAAGGAGTCCGGTGAGCTGCGCAGGAACACGCTGGTGGCCACGGTGATGTCGAACCTGGGCCTGACCCTGGCGATGAAGGAGCACGGCATCACCTTGCGGCGTACCAAGGTCGGCGACCGCTACGTGCTGGCCGACCTCAACGCCAACGACTTCTCGCTGGGTGGTGAGCAGTCCGGCCACATCGTGATCCCCTCGCACGCGACCACCGGCGACGGGACGCTCACCGGCCTGCGCATCATGGCGCGCATGGCGGACACCGGCCAGTCGCTGCGCGAGCTGGCGGACGTGATGACGGTGCTGCCCCAGACCCTGGTCAACGTCCCGGTGGAGGAGAAGGAGCGCATCCACACCTCCGAGGTCGTGCGTGAGGCGATCGCCGAGGCCGAGGCGGAGCTGGGCGACACCGGCCGGGTGCTGCTGCGCCCCAGCGGCACCGAGCAGGTGTACCGCGTGATGGTCGAGGCCCCGACGTCCGCCGAGGCCAAACGCGTCGCAGGACGCCTCGCCGGCGTCGTCGTCGCCGAGGGGTAGGCGCGGGCGTCGCCGTCAGGGGGTGGGACGCCGCATGCGGCGTAGCGCGTCGTCGATGCCGGCGGGGGAGTCGGCGGTGCCGATGTAACCGATGTAGCCGTCCGGGCGCACCAGCAGCAGGGTCGGAGACTGGGCACCGTAGGTGCCGGCCGGCACCTCGTGGACGGCGGGCCAGCCGTCCTGTCGGTGGCGCTCCAGCGTCTCCGCGTCCACCCCGACGGCGAGGACGCTGAACCCGGGGCCGGCGGTGAGGTCGAAGACCCGTCTGCCGTGGGCGTCACGAGCGTCGGGGAGGCGGTCGCCGGCGCGCAGGACGCCGGCCGTGGCGGCGTCAGGGCCCTCGGGGCACAGCGATGAGCCACGGTAGGTGAGCTTGAGCTGGCGTTCCTCGTCGCCACGGGTCGTCGCGGCCCGGGCGTCCTTCTCGAAGCTGTCGTAGCGGTCCGTGGAGATCTTGAGCACGCGGGCGGCGACCGGCCGGCGCTCCTCCTCGTAGGTGTCGAGCAGGGATGCCGGGGCACCGTGGAGGACCTCGTCGAGTTTCCAGGCGAGGTTGTAGGCGTCCTGCACGCCGGTGTTGAGGCCCTGGCCGCCGGCGGGGGTGTGGCAGTGGGCGGCGTCGCCGGCGAGCAGGATGCGTCCGGCGCGGTAGTGCTCGGCGAGACGGATGTTCGGGCGGAACAGCGAGACCCAGGAGAACTCGCCGACGGTGAGCTTCTTCGCCGCCAGTGCCTCGCGCACCGTCGCCTGCAAGGCGTCGGGGTCGTTCGAAACGGGGGTTGCGGCGGGCAGGCGGAGCATGACCTGGAAGAGCTCGCCGTCCGGTAGCGGGCAGGCGCCGAGGAAGCGTCCGGAGCGGCCGGGCCACACGTGCCAGCGGTTGCGCCGCAGGCCGGGGATCGTGACGTCGGCGATGATCATGCGGTCGTCCTCGTCGGTGTCGCCGGTGAAGCCGATGCCGGCCTGCCTGCGCACCGTGCTGGACCCGCCGTCGGCGCCGACCACGTAGGCGCTGTGCACGGTGCCGCCGTCGGCGAAGGTGGTGGTCACGCCGTCGTCGTGCTGCTCGACGCCGACCACGCGGCGGCCGTAGTCGACGGTGACCCCCGCGGCGCGCAGGGCGTCGTGCAGGACGCGGTCGGTGTGGAACTGGGGTGAGAGCACGGTGTCCGGGTACGGGACGTCCTCGGTCACGGGCTGGTGGGCGATCATGGTGCGCGGGATGGTCAGTGGTCCGAGGTGGATGCCGAGCCGGGGGTAGGCGGAGGCGCCGGCGAGCAGGGCGTCCAGCACGCCGAGGTCCTCGAGGACCTCCAGGGTGCGTGGCTGGACGCCTTTGGCGCGGGAGCCGTGGAAGGGGCCGTCGGCGCGGTCGACGATGTGGACGGGGACGCCGCGGCGGGTCAGGTCGAGCGCGAGTGCGGAGCCGACGGGGCCGGCCCCTACGATGAGGATGAGATCGGTCATAATGAACACAGTGTTGTCGGTATTGCGGCATCCTGTCAAGAGGAGGTTGGGCACATGGACGCCGACGCATCGCCGACGCCGGGAAGTCCCAGGTGGTGGGCGAAGGTGGAGGCCCCCGCCGGCGGACGTGGACGACCGCCCGTGCCGACGGGCCGCATCGTCGCCGCGGGCCTGGAACTGCTCGACGACGCCGACGGCCCGGAGTACAGCATCCGCACCGTCGCCTCCCGGCTCGGTTCGAGTACGGCGACGCTCTACCGGCGCCTCGGCGGCCGCCCCGGGCTGGACGCGCTGATCGTCGACCACGTCCTGGGGGAGGCCGTGGCGCAGGTGCGGGACGCTCCTGAGGATGCCGACTGGCAGGCAGCCTCGGCGGCGGGCGCGGACGCGATCTTCACCGCGCTCGCCGGCCACCCCGGTGTCGTCCCGCTGCTGGCCGCGGACGTTCCCCACGGGCCGAACTCCGCACTGCTGCGGGAACGGTTCGTGGCCCGGCTGCTGGAGGCGGGGTTCGACCCGTCCGTGGCGGCGAGGACGTACACCACCGTCGCGCACTACACGGTGGGTTTCGCCCTCCAGCTCTCCTTCGCCCCGCCGGAGGCACAGGGGGAGTCCGGCTCAGAGTCCGGCCCTGAGTCCGGCTCTGTGTCCGGCGCGGCGCCCGACGCACGCTTCCCGGCCACCGCCCGGGTCGCCGCCCACCTCGACGCCGACCTGCGTGAGGAGTTCTCCTTCGGGTTGTCGATGCTGCTGCGCGGCGTCGCGGCGTCCCGGTAGTTCGGTGGCCCGGTAGTTCGGTGCCTCAGGGGGCGGGGAACCTTTCCGGCCGGCGGGGAGTCTCTCTTGTCACGTTGTAGACAAGTGGATGATCGATGACCCGTGCCGTCGGTGCGCCGACGGTGGCGGGAGGACGAAGGGGGTTTCTGTGGCACCGGATATCGGCAGGCTCGGGGTGGACGACGGCGCGGCGCAGTCGGAGTTGGCGGAGGCGCTGGTCGCCGTGGGTTCCAGGAAGGCGGAGGTCGCCGCCGCCGCACCGCGCAGGACGGCGGCCAGCTACGGTCAGGGGCTGGCGGACCGGGCGGCGCACCTGGTGGAACTGCGGGAGAAGGCCCACCGGGTACGTCTGGCGCACATCGACCGGCTGCGGCGTGGACTGGAGACCGCCGCGGGGACGGTCTCGGCGGTGTCGACCACCGAGGGGGACTCGCGGCGCGGGTTCAGTGCGGGGGAGCTGCGGTGAGCGCGGTGCAGGCGGACCAGGCCCGCATCGCCGCGTCGGTGGCGAAGCTCGACGCCTCCGGTCAGCAGGCGACCAGGCTGGCACCGGCGGCTCTCCCGTGGATCATCACCGGCATCATGACGGCGGCGGACTTCGTCATCGGCATGGTCGGCGGCGACGGTGACGGCGGCGGCGGCGACGGTAAGGACGGTAAGGACGGCGGCAGCGGCAAGAAGGGGAAGGGCGGTTTCTTCGCCGAAGTCCTGGAGACCGGCAAGGACCTGATCACGGGAATCGCCGGCGGGGTCCTGGCGGACAAGTTGGGCTGGGGCGGCGACGAGGCCGACGAACACGACGGGAACGTGGACCAGGCAGACGACGCGGTGGCCACCTGCGACCGTGTGCTGGAGTCCATCCAGTCCCTGTGCGCCGACGAGGTGGAGACCTGTGTGGACGGGGCGGTCGCGACGGCCGAGGAGCTCTGTGCCGCCGGGCTGGCGTTGCGTGCCACTGACCAGGTGGCGTCGCGGGCGCTGCTCCAGATGGCGGCGCAGCTGCTGTGTGGTGCCCGCGACGGGGTGGGGGCGATGTTGGAGGGCAGGAACTCCCGTATGGGCGAGTGCATGGACCTCACCATCGCCGAGTGCGCCCCGGCCGCCGAGGAGGGCAACTGCCGGGTTCCCTTGGCCACGGAGCCTGCCCCGGTGACCGCGGCGCCGGACTGCGATGTCGCACCGGTCCCGACCGAGGTCGCCACCGTCGGTGCCGGGGCAGGCGGCGGGGCGCTGCCGACCCCGGAGCCGTGTCCGCCGGCGTCCCCGGCCGTCGCCGCCGCCTCGGCCGCAACTTCGACGGCGTCGTTGTCGGGGCTCGTGGGGTCCTCGGTCGCCGCGCCGATGCTGCCGGACATCTCCGGCCAGGTCGGTGGCCAGGTCAGCGGGTGGATCAAGGGTGCGGTCGAGGGGATTGTGGAGACGGTCGTCGAGGGCGCGGCGAATCTCTCGGTGGAGAACTCCGGGTCGTTGATCGACATCGACGTGAACCTCTGTCCGCCGGAGCCGTGCGAACCGGAGCCGGAACCTGAACCTGTGCCGGAGCCGTGCGAACCGGAACCCGAGCCGTGCGAGCCGGAACCGGAACCCGAGCCGTGTGACGAGCCGGAGCCGTCCACCGTGGACCCGGAGAAGGGGTTCGACAAGAGCTCCTACCTCCCCGGGACGGAGACCGCGGCCACCCCGGCGGAGGCACCCGCCACGGATGCGGCGCCGGTGGAGACTCCGCCGGTCGGTACCGCGGCGGTGGAGACCCCGGAGCCGTCGTCCGGGGACGACGGCTGGGTGCCTGACCTGTGGACCACCGGTGAGAAGTCCGCCGAACAGCCCGGCGAGGTCGGTCAGGACGCACCATCGGTGCAGAGGAGTGAGCAGTGGTGAACAAGAACCCGATAGAGGCGGCGTTGGAGGGCTACGTCAGGGAGGTCGGTGAGGCCACCGGGCGGTTCCAACGTCAGATGGACGAGGCCACGGAGCTGCTCGGCGAGCTCGGCGACCTCAGTGAACTACTCGAGGACACCGCCACCGCGACCACCGACAACAACGATGTGGTGCGGCGGCAGGACGCCGCCGGGCGTCCCCCGCGGCGGAGCCCGGGGATCTTCGACTGACCCGGGGTGGCGGCGCTCAGGCGTGCAGGGCCTTGTTCACCGCGTCGATCGGGTCGGCGAACTCCGGGAGGCTCTCGAAGAGCTCACCGCGGCTCATCACCTGCGACTTCTTGATCTCGGCCTCGGGGTCGCGGAAGGCGGCGTAGTGCTTGTCGTCCTCGGCGAGCACGAAGCCGGTCATCAGGGCGCGGATGAAGTCCTGCGCCGCCAGCTCCAGCCCACTGTTCGTGGTGAGGAACTTGCGGATGACCTTCTCGTGGAAGCCGGTGGACGACGCCTTGTCGATGCGACGGAACACCGCCTCGCCACCCCAGAGGGCGGCGACGCGCTCCGGCTCGCCGGCCTCGATGCCCAGGGTGCGTCCCGGTGCCAGCACCAGACCGGGGGCCTGGACGTGCCGGGCCGCCTGGTAGCAGCTCGGCGCGGTGTCCGACGGGTGCACGGCGATGACACCGGCGACCGTCGGACGGTCGCGGTAGCGCTTCTTCGCCGGCTCCGCGGCCGCCCGGCCGGTGGCCGCGAGGATCGCCGCGCCGGCGCCCATGCCGTGCCCGGCGAAGAAGAGCTTGCTCGGGTCCACGGTGATGTTGCCGACACCCAGGCGCACACCCGAGAGGATCTGCAGGCAGGACTCCAGGTCCGAGGCGAAGCCCCGGTGGTTCGGCAACAGGCCGCGCTCGGTGTCCGGGGCGGCCACGGCAATGCCCCAGCTGGCCAGGTGGCGCAGGGTGCCGTGATAGGCGTCCACGCCGACGCGCCAGTCGTGGCCGAAGGCCACACCGGCGATCGCCTTGCCCTCGGCAGGCGTGTAGATACGGCCGGGAATGCCGGCGAAGTCGAGTTCGCCGACCAGGACCCTGTGCGGGCCCCGCTTCTCCAACCGGGGGACCAGGTTCTTCGCGTTGTCTGCCACGTCACTCAGCCTAGTTGATAGCTCCACGACGCGGGGCGAGGGTCGGGAACAACCGCGCTCAACCGACCCGGAGGGGTGGACAACGGGGATGCGCTTCACGGGTGTCCGGGGCGACCAGTATTGTTGTCCAGTATGTGTGGCATCGTTGGATACATCGGAAGCGCCCGTAGCTCCGCAAAGGCGCTCGACATCGGTCTCGAGGCGCTGGCCAGGATGGAGTACCGCGGGTACGACTCCGCCGGAATCGCCGTCGTCTCGGACGGCGACATCGAGGTCGAGAAGAAGGCCGGCAAGTTGGCGAACCTGCAGCAGCGCATCGCCGAGACCGGCCGCGAGCGGTTCACCGGCAAGGCCTGCATCGGCCACACCCGTTGGGCCACGCACGGGCGTCCGAACGACGTCAACGCCCACCCGCACGTCTCCTTCGACGGCAAGGCCGTGATCGTCCACAACGGCATCATCGAGAACTTCGCACCGCTGCGTGCCGAGGTCGAGGCCGCGGGCATCGAGATGACCAGTGAGACCGACTCCGAGGTCGCCGCCCACCTGCTCGCCCTGGCCTACGCCGCCGGCCCGACGGCCGGTGACCTGGAGGCGTCCGCGCTGGCGGTGCTGCGCCGCCTGGAGGGCGCGTTCACCGTCCTGTTCGCCCACGCCGAGGAGCCGGGCAAGATCGTCGCCGGCCGCCACTCCACCCCGCTGATCGTGGGCGTGGGGGAGGACGGCATGTTCCTGGGCTCCGACGTCGCCGGTTTCATCGCCCACACCCGTGAGGCAGTGGAGCTCGACGACGACAGCGCCGTGGTCATCACCGACCACGACTACCGCGTCATGGACTTCGACGGCACGCCCACCGAGGGCCGCCCGTTCACCATCGACTGGGACCTCGCCGCCGCGGAGAAGGGTGGTTTCGACTCCTTCATGATGAAGGAGATCTTCGACCAGCCCGCCGCCGTGCGCGACACCCTCGCCGGCCACTTCGACGACGGCCGGGTGGTGCTCGACGAGCAGCGCCTGTCGGACGACGACCTCCGTCAGATCGAGAAGGTCTTCGTGGTGGCCTGCGGTTCGGCGTACCACTCCGGCCTGCTGGCGAAGTACGCCATCGAGCACTGGGTGCGCCTGCCCGTGGAGATCGAGGTCGCCAGCGAGTTCCGCTACCGCGACCCGGTGCTCGACCGGCAGACGCTGGTCGTGGCCGTCTCCCAGTCCGGCGAGACCGCGGACACCCTGGAGGCCGTCCGGCACGCCAAGAAGCAGGGCGCACGCGTCCTGGCGGTGTGCAACACCAACGGTTCGCAGATCCCGCGCGAGGCGGACGCGGTGCTCTACACCCACGCCGGCCCGGAGATCGGCGTGGCGTCCACGAAGGCCTTCCTGGCGCAGGTCGCGGCGAACTACATCGTGGGCCTCGCACTGGCCCAGGCCCGCGGCACGAAGTTCTCCGACGAGATCGAGGCGATCTACCAGCAGCTCGAGGAGATCCCGGGCAAGATCGAGCAGGTCCTGGAACTCAAGGACAAGGTCCTGGACCTGGCCGCGGAGCTCGGCCCGATCCCCACGATGCTCTTCCTGGGCCGCCACGTGGGTTACCCGGTGGCGCTGGAGGGTGCCCTCAAGCTCAAGGAGCTGGCGTACATCCACGCCGAGGGGTTCCCCGCCGGCGAGCTCAAGCACGGCCCGATCGCCCTGATCGAGGACGACCTGCCGGTGGTCGTGGTCGTGCCGTCGCCGCAGGGCCGGGAGATCCTGCACTCCAAGATCGTGACGAACATCCAGGAGATCCGCGCCCGCGGTGCCCGGACCATCGTGATCGCCGAGGAGGGCGACGAGGCCGTGCGCCCGTTCGCCAACGACCTGCTCGAGATCCCGCAGTGCCCCACGCTGCTGCAGCCGCTGCTGTCGACAATTCCCCTGCAGTTCCTGTCTGCGGAGATCGCCCGCCAGTGCGGCAACACCGACATCGACAAGCCGCGTAACCTCGCCAAGTCCGTGACGGTGGAGTAGGACCGGTACCTGCGCTGATGAGCGAACTACCCGGCACCGACCCGTATCCGCTGGCCGAGCTCGTCGTCGACCTGGACGCCGTCGACCACAACGTGCGCACCCTGGTGCGGGTCGCCGCGCCCGCCGGGGTGATGGCGATCGTCAAGGCCGACGGCTACAACCACGGCATGGTGGACGTCGCCCGCACCGCGGTGGACGCCGGGGCGGCGGCGCTGGGCGTCGCCACGCTCGGCGAGGCGGTGGCGCTGCGCGACGCCGGGATCCACGCCCCGGTCACGGCGTGGATGTGGCTGCCGGACGTCGCGCTCGGGCACGTGGCCGCGGCCTGCGCGGCCGACGTCACCCTGGGCGTTCCCTCCGTGGAGCACCTCCTCGCCGCGGTGGACGCCTCGCGTACGGCCGTCGCCGGCGGGGCGTCCCCCCTGTCGGTCGGCCTGATGGCGGACACCGGCCTCTCGCGTTCGGGTATCGAGGCCGCCCGGTGGGACGAGGCCGTGCGGATCGCGGTGGACGCGGTCGACGAGGGCGTGCTCACCGTCAGCGGCGTGCTGTCGCACCTGGCCGTCGCCGACGACCCGTCCTCCCCGGTCACCGACCTGCAGGCGGCACGGTTCACCGACGCCGTGCAGGCCTGCCGGGCGGCGGGGCTGGACGTTCCGGTGAACCACCTCGCCAACACCCCGGCGACGTTGACGCGTCCCGACCTGCGCCACGAGATGGTGCGCCCGGGCGTGAGCGTCTACGGCGTCTACGCGGTCGACCCGACGGTGATCCCGGTGGGGGAGTCTGGCCCGGTGGAGCTGCGCGAGGCGATGACGGTGCGCGCCCGGGTGGTCACCACCCGCGTCGTCCCGGAAGGGGAGGGCGTGAGTTACGGGCACCTGTGGCGTGCCCCGCGCGACACCCGCACCGCCGTAGTGGCGATGGGTTACGCCGACGGGCTGCCGCGTAGCCTGTCGGGACGATTCGGCGTGACCGTCGACGGCACCTGGTACCCGCAGATCGGGCGGGTGTGCATGGACCAGGTCGTGGTCGACCTCGGTCCTGCGCACGAGGACGGCCCCGGCGCCGCGGTACGTCCCGGCGACTGGGCGGTGGTCTTCGGTCAGGGCGGACGCTCCGTCGAGGAGATCGCCGGGGCCGCCGACACCATCGCCTACGAGGTGCTCACGATGCCGCGTGGACGCCTGTCGCGTCGCACGCTGCCGGTGCGCGGCGTCTTCGACCCCGCAGACGCCGAGGAGGGCTCGGTGGAGGTAACCTCCGCCGAGCAGATGCGTGACCTGGGTCGTCAGCTGGGGCGCACCCTGCGCGCCGGCGACGTGGTGGTGCTGACCGGTGCCCTGGGTGCCGGAAAGACGACCGTGACGCAGGGCATCGCCGCCGGGCTGGAGGTCAGGGGCCGGGTGCAGTCGCCGACGTTCACGATCATCCGCGAGCACCGGCCGGGTCCGGACTCCGCGCGCCCGGGCCTGCTGCACATGGACGCCTACCGGCTGCTCGGCGAGCAGGCGCACGACGGCACCACGCCCTCGCCGGACGTGGTCCTCGACGCCCTGGAGTCCCTCGACATCGACGCGGACCTGGAGGACCGGGTCCTGGTGGCCGAGTGGGGCCGCGGGGTCGTGGAGTCCCTGGCTCCGACGCGGTGGATCGACGTGGAGATCGACCGGGGGGAGGTCGACGACATCGGCGACATTGCCGGCGATACGACCGAACCTCCGAGGATCCTACGTTGGCGCTGGTCACAGAGGTAGCAATTCTGAATCCCCCCGATAAGATCCCCCATTAGCCAGATTGATTGGCACGAAGCAGCATCTGGTGCCAGAATGGGTGACGGATCACCGTGAGGGGTGTATCCAGAGGCCCCGTCGCAATTGGAGAGTGTGACGGGGCTTCGCCTATGCCTGGGGCCGGGGGGCTAAGATTCCTGAGCATGTATGTTCTCGCGGTCGACACCTCCACGTCCTTCGTCGTCGCCGGGGTGGTGGACTGTCCGGATGACGCGTCGGCCCCGCCCCGACTGCTCGCGGAGCACACCGAGCTCAACCCGCGGGGCCACATGGAGGTGCTGACCCCGAACATCCTCACCGCGCTGGGGGACGCCGACCTCACGCCGGACGACCTGGCCGCCGTCGTCGTCGGCGTGGGGCCGGGTCCGTTCACCGGTCTGCGCGTGGGCATGGCCGCCGGCGCCGCCTTCGGCGACGCGCTGGGCGTCCCCGTGCACGGTGTGTCCGGGCACCTCGCCACTGCCGCCACCACCGACGCAGCCGGCTCGTCACTGCTGCTCGTGCTCAGCGACGCCCGTCGTCGCGAGTGGTACCGGACGCTCGTGGACCGCGCGTCCGGGCAGGTGCTGGACGGCCCGGTCGTCGCCGCGCCGGACGACGTCGTGGCGTCCTGCCCGCAGGCGGAGGTCCTGGCGTCCCGCGAGGTCGCGCAGCGTGCCGGCGAGGTCCCGGGGTGGACGGTGACCGACGCGGACGCCCGGCCGACGCCGGTCGGCCTGGTCACCGCCGCGGTGCGGGTGCTGGGCGGGCCCCAGGGGCTGCTGCACCCCGGCACGCCGTTGCGTGCGCTCTACCTGCGACGTCCGGACGCCGCGGAGCCGAAGCCGGTCCGGGTCTCCGCGGCGCTGGACTTCAGTGCGGTGGGGGAGGAGGACGTCCCCGAACCGACCGTGGGGCCGTTGGTCGTCGGCGCGGCGGGGCGGTGCGCGGAGATCGAGGCGGAGCTCTTCGTCGGTGACTCGCCGTGGCCGGAGGCCGGCTTCGCCTCGGAGATCGGCGCGCCGAACACCGTCTACCTCGGCGTCGTCACCGGCCAGGGTGGCGCGGACGAGCGGCTGGTGGGCTACGCCGGCCTGGCGAAGAACGGTCCGGCGGACGACCCGGAGTTCGAGATCCACACCATCGGCCTGGAGGCGTCGGTGCAGGGCCGCGGCTGGTCGCGTCTGCTCATGGACCCGCTGATGGAGCTGGCCGACCGCGACGACGGCCCGGTGTACCTGGAGGTCAGGACGGACAACACCTCGGCGATCGGGCTGTACCGCAGCTACGGTTTCGAGGTCACCGGCACGCGCCGCAACTACTACCGGCCCTCCGGCGCGGACGCCTACACGATGTGCCGTCCGGCGCTCTCGGAACGTTCCCGGGGGAAGCAGGACGCCCCGATGCTGGTCATGGGTGTGGAGAGTTCCTGCGACGAGACCGGTGTCGGCGTGGTGGAGCTGCACGCCGACGGCCGGGTGCGGCAGGTGGCGAACCGCGTGGCGTCATCGATGGACCAGCACGCCCGTTTCGGCGGGGTGGTGCCGGAGATCGCCTCGCGCGCGCACCTGGAGGCCATGGGCCCGACGATGGCCGCGGCGCTGGACGACCTGCGCGCCGCGACGGCGGGACGTCGGCGGCGTCCGGACGCCGTGGCGGCGACGGTGGGCCCGGGGCTCGCCGGTGCGCTGCTGGTGGGCGCGGCGGCGGCGAAGGCCTACGCGGCGGCCTGGGGCGTGCCCTTCTACGGGGTCAACCACCTCGGCGGGCACGTGGCCGTGGGCACGCTCGACACCGGCGACGACACTGAAGGCACCGACGGCACCGTCGCCGGCGACCTCAGTACCGCCGTCGCGCTGCTGGTCAGCGGCGGGCACACGCAGATCCTGCAGGTCAACGGCGTGGGACGTCCGATGAAGGAGCTCGGCTCCACCCTGGACGACGCCGCCGGCGAGGCCTACGACAAGGTCGCCCGCCTGCTCGGTCTCGGTTACCCGGGCGGCCCGGTGATCGACCGGCTGGCCGCCCAGGGCGACCCCACGGCGATCGCCTTCCCGCGCGGTATGAGCCGCCCGGGCGACGCCGCCTACGACTTCTCCTTCTCCGGGCTCAAGACGTCCGTCGCCCGCTTCGTGGAGAAGGCGGACAAGGAGGGACGCAGTGTGCCGGTGGAGGACGTGTGCGCGTCCTTCCAGGAGGCGGTGGTGGACGTGCTGACCGCCAAGGCGGTGCGCGCGTGCGTGGACACCGGGGCGGACGTGATGCTGCTCGGCGGCGGAGTGTCGGCGAACCGTCGGCTGCGTGCGCTGGCGGAAGAGCGGTGTGCGGCGGCCGGGGTGCGCATGGTCGTGCCGGAGATCTCGCTGTGCACGGACAACGGCGTGATGATCGCCGCGCTCGCCGCCCGCCTGATCGAGGCGGGTGCCCCGGCCAGTTCGCTGGACGCGGCGACCGACCCGTCGATGGACGTGGAGGTTCCCGTTCTGGCACCCTCCCTTGTTGAGGGCTAGCACTTGGCAGGGTAGAGTGCCAAGTGGTTGTGTGACACACAGTTGTTCACCCGCGACGACGGCTGTGCAGGATATACCAACCGGAAGACAAGACAATTCGGATCACTGCATGTACGCAAACACGGAGGTATTCAACGTGGCTAACGTCAACATCAAGCCGCTCGAGGACCGCGTCCTCGTCCAGATCGTCGAGGCCGAGACCACGACCGCATCCGGTCTGGTCATCCCGGACTCCGCCAAGGAGAAGCCGCAGGAGGCCACCGTCGTGGCCGTCGGCCCGGGCCGTTGGAACGACGACGCCCGCGTCCCGATGGACGTCGCCGAGGGCGACACGGTCGTGTTTTCCCGCTACGGCGGCACCGAGCTCAAGTACGACGGGGAAGAGTTCCTGCTGCTCAACCAGCGCGACATCCTCGCCGTCGTCGACTCCGCGAAGTAGGTCGGTGACGCATGGCTAAACTCATCGCATTCGACGAGGAGGCCCGCAAGGGCCTCCAGCGCGGTGTGGACACGCTGGCGGACTCGGTTCGCGTCACCCTCGGCCCCAAGGGCCGTAACGTGGTCCTGGACAAGGCCTTCGGCGGTCCGACCGTGACCAACGACGGTGTCACCATCGCCCGCGACATCGACCTCGAGGACCCCTTCGAGAACCTCGGTGCGCAGCTGGTGAAGTCGGTGGCCGTGAAGACCAACGACATCGCCGGTGACGGCACCACCACCGCCACCCTGCTCGCCCAGGCGCTGATCAACGAAGGCATGCGCATCGTCGCCGCCGGTGGCAACCCCATCGCCGTCAACGAGGGCATCGCCGTCGCCGCGGAGAAGGTCATCGAGGCGCTGCAGCAGCGCGCGGAGCCGGTCGCCGACTCCGCCGCCATCGCCAACGTGGCCACCGTCTCCTCGCGTGACGAGGGCATCGGCGCCAAGGTCGCCGAGGCCATGGAGAAGGTCGGCAAGGACGGCGTCCTGACCGTCGAGGAGTCCCAGTCCCTGGTCGACGAGCTCGTGGTCACCGAGGGCGTCTCCTTCGACAAGGGCTACCTCTCGCCGTACTTCGTCACCGAGGAGGAGTCGGCCCAGGCCGTCCTGGAGAACCCGGCGATCCTGCTGGTGCGCGACAAGATCAGCTCCCTGCCCGACTTCCTGCCCCTGCTGGAGCAGATCGCGAAGGCCGGCAAGGAACTGTTCATCGTGGCCGAGGACGTCGACGGCGAGCCGCTGCAGATGCTCGTCGTCAACTCCATCCGCAAGTCCATCAAGGCCGTGGCCGTGAAGTCCCCGTACTTCGGTGACCGCCGCAAGGCGTTCATGGACGACCTCGCCGTCGTCACCGGCGCCACCGTGGTGGACAAGGAGGTCGGCCAGAACCTCTCCGAGACGACCCTGGAGCAGCTGGGCACCGCCCGCCGCATCACGGTCACCAAGGACGAGACGGTCATCGTCGACGGTGCCGGCACCGCCGAGGACCTCGACACCCGCCGCAACCAGATCCGTTCCGACATCGAGCGCACCGACTCCACCTGGGACCGGGAGAAGCTCGAGGAGCGTCTGGCGAAGCTGTCCGGGGGTGTCGCCGTCATCCGTGCCGGTGGCGCCACCGAGACCGAGGTCAACGAGCGCAAGCTGCGCGTCGAGGACGCCATCAACGCCGCCCGTGCCGCCGCGCAGGAGGGCGTGATCGCCGGTGGCGGTTCCGTCCTGGTGCAGATCGCCGCCGAGCTCGACGAGTTCGCCGCCGAGTTCGAGGGCGACAAGGCCGTGGGCGTGAAGGCCCTGGCCCGCGCACTGCGCCGTCCGGCGTACTGGATCGCCGACAACGCCGGCCTCGACGGGGCCGTCGTGGTCTCCAAGATCGCCGAGCGTGCCAACGGTGAGGGCTACAACGCCGCCACCGGTGTCTACGGCAACCTGCTGGAGCAGGGGATCATCGACCCGGTCAAGGTCACCCACTCCGCCGTCGTCAACGCGACCTCGGTGGCACGCATGGTGCTGACCACCGAGACCGCCGTCGTCGACAAGCCCGCCGTGGCGGCCGCTGCCGCCGCCGGCCACGGACACCATCACCACTAAGGTCGGTGTGTGCCCCTCGGGGGCACGCAGGACCCCCGCCACCCCGACGGTCCCGAGGACCGTGGGGAGGCGGGGGTCTTCCCGTGCGTCAGGACGCCAGGCGGCGCGGCGTGCGTTTCACGCGGCGGGGACGCCCGTTCTGCGCGGCTGCCCGTTCCGACTCGCCCATGCCGCCCCAGATCCCGTAGACCTCGCCCACGTTCAGGGCGTGCTCCTTGCACTGGGCCAGTACCGGGCACTCGTTGCAGATCGCCTTGGCGCGGTGCTCACGCAGCGAGCGCGCACGTCCGCGCTCCCCGTCGGGGTGGAAGAAGACGGCGGACTCGGCCCCACGGCAGGAACCGTGCAGTTGCCAGTCCCAGAAGGTGGTCGCGGGGCCCGGGAGGTCGCTCGTCTGCGGCATGGGTTCTTCTCCTGTACATCGTGAGGGTGGATCGTCTGGGGTGTTCTCCAGTGACTCCCACCCTGTCCCGTCGATGTGAACAACAGGTGTCCGCGAGCTGTTCGGCATGTGACATTTTCGGCCCCCGCTGTGACACCCTCTGCGGCGCCCTCTGCAGAGGTATCCTCCCGGGTGAGTCCCGGGTGGATGGTTTGCTGTGGTAATTTCAGCCCACAGGCAGGGACAGTTCCCGTGACGACCAGCACCCTGCCGCGACCGTGTTTTCCCGAGGACTATGACAGCGACTGACGACATCGACGAGGCCCTGCCCCGGCTCGTCCCCTCCGCAGTGGAGGGGGACGGGCGGGCGCTCCAGCGCATCATCGACCTCATCCACCCGCCGGTCGTGCGCTACTGCCGTGCCCGTGTGCCGTCCACGAAGTACCCCACCCCGGAGGACCTGGCGCAGGAGATCTGTCTGGCCGTGGCGCGTGCCATACCCGGTTACGAGGACCAGGGCAAGCCGTTCATGGCCTTCGTCTACCGGATCGCGGCGAACAAGATCGTCGATGCACGGCGTTCACAGTCCCGTGACCTCGCGGTTCCCACCGATGAGGTGCCGGACCAGGAGGTCGTGACGAGTACGCCGGAAACCGTGGCGTTGGATGTGAGTTCCTGTAACGAAGTCGCACAACTGCTCGATACGCTCAGTGAGAAGGCACGGCATATCGTGACTCTCAGGGTCTTCGGCGGGTACTCCGCCGAGGAGACCGCAGAGATCGTCGGCTCCACCGCCGGTGCTGTCCGGGTCGCCCAGTTCCGGGCGCTGGCCAAGATGCGGGAGACCCTGGAGTCCCGTGAGAATTCGAGGACGGAATGATGGACGAGCACAGGTGGGACCCACGGGGTTTCGACGGCGACGGTACCGAGGGTGCCGACGCCGACGCCGTGCGCGCCACCGACCGGATGCTGGACGCCCTGGCGGCGGGCCGGGAACCGGAGGGTGGTACCGGTGCCGACCCGCTCCTGCGTCTGCTCGCCGACGCCCGTGCCGAGACCGACCGTGACATCCCCGCCGCCCCGGTCGTCGCCGACGTCGACTCCGCGCCGGTGACCTCCCTGGCGGGTCGTCGCCGTCGCCGCGCGATGCGTCGTGCCGGGGGAGTGGCCGCCCTGGGCGGGATCTCCCTGACCTCGCTGGTGGTGGGCAGCGGTGTCGCCGCGGCCCTCGTCGTCGGCGGGTTCACCGTGGGCGCGTTGACCACCGGCAACTCCGGTGGCTCGGATTCCGTCGTCGCCGAGTCCGCCGGTTCCGGTGACGGTTCCACCGGCGGTCAGGGTGCGGCCTCCGAGGCCCCCGACCGTGACGGTTCCCCTCGTGACGGGCAGGGCGCCACGGACGACTCCGAGGGTGCCGGGAGTTCCGCCCCGGCCGAGAGCGAGGGCGGCGAGGCCGGCAACGGCGGTGACGCGGACTCCGGCGGCATGGTCCTCGCCGATCCGGGCAGCAGTGACGAGGCGCAGTCCGGCGACCAGACCGACACCACCGGTGACGGCGCTCAGGACGGTGACGGCGGCGACGCCGAGGCGTCCGACGTCCAGACGGAGGCACCCGCCGACGGCGGGGCAATGCTCCTCGCCGAACCGCAGGGACGTGCCGCGTCCCCGGTGAAACCGTCCGGCACCACCAGGTCGAGCACGTCGAGCAGTTCGACGACGCCGACGACCGCGCCCAAGGCGCAGCGTGACGACGCGGAGACCGAACCGACCGAATAGGTCGGGCGGCTCGGACTCAGCGGCCCCAGCGGCGGAAGGTGCGCGGGCCGCGGCTCAGCCAGTCGGCGGCGTCGGCGTAACCGGCGCAGTAGTCCCAGGGGACGTAGAAGTCGGGGTCGGGGTCCGCACCGGGCTCGTGCACGGGCACGGGGCCGTCGTTCAGCATCGTCGACAGGTTCGACACCAGGATCGGCCAGTCGTAGTAGTGCAACTCCTGGCAGTCGTCACAGGTCATGGTCACACCCAGGATGCCGCGGGGTTCCAGCAGCTCACGGAAACGACGGACATTCGCCAGATCCTCACGCAGCGCCCCACGCTCCTCGTCGGAGAGGGGTTCGTCCAGCTCCTCGTCGAACAGGGCGGCCGGGTCCTCCGGGTCGCCGGCGAACGGGTCCGGGGGCATCAGGGAATCGTCGAAGTCCACGCACATGATCGTACCTGTTGCCGGCGGTGAGGGGAACCATGCCAGGGGACCGGTCGCACACCGGGTGCGGATGGCGGACCATGGGGGCAGACAGGCTATCCTGTCTGGTACAACCCGACGACAGTGACGTGGAATGAAGGATGCAGGAGGCCTGACCGGCATGACCGATGCCCAGCTTGTGACCACTGGTGGCGACGACCCGAGGAAGGTGGAGCTGGTCGGTCTGACCTTCGACGACGTCCTGCTTCTCCCCGCGGCGTCCGACATCATCCCCTCCGACGTGGCGACGACCACGCAGCTGACCCGCAACATCACCCTCAACGTCCCGGTGATTTCCGCGGCGATGGACACCGTCACCGAGGCCCGCATGGCCATCGGCATGGCCCGCCAGGGCGGTATGGGTGTGCTGCACCGCAACCTGTCCATCGAGGACCAGGCCGAGCAGGTCGAGATCGTGAAGCGCAGCGAGGCCGGCATGGTCACCGACCCGGTGACCTGCTCGCCGGAGATGACCATCGGCGAGGTCGACGACATGTGCGCCCGCTACCGGATCTCCGGGCTGCCCGTGGTGGACGCCACCGGACACCTGGTCGGCATCTGCACCAACCGTGACATGCGTTTCGAGGAGGACTTCTCCGCCAAGGTCGCCGACGTCATGACCCCCATGCCGCTCGTCGTCGCGGAGAAGGGTGTCTCGGCGGACGCCGCCCTGCGCCTGCTGCGCGAGAACAAGGTGGAGAAGCTGCCCATCGTCGACGGCGAGGGTGTGCTCACCGGGCTGATCACGGTGAAGGACTTCGCCAAGCGCGAGAAGTTCCCCAACGCCGCGAAGGACGCGTCGGGCCGTCTCCTCGCCGGCGCGTCGATCGGCACCGGTGAGGACTCCTGGCGTCGGGCCGGCGCCCTGGTCGACGCCGGGGTGGACGCCCTGGTCGTCGACACCGCCCACGCCCACAACACCGGCGTGCTGGAGATGGTCTCGCGGGTGAAGAAGGAGTTCGGCGACCGCGTCGACGTCATCGGCGGCAACCTCGCCACCCGCAGCGCGGCCGAGGCCATGATCGAGGCGGGGGCGGACGCCCTCAAGGTCGGCATCGGCCCGGGCTCGATCTGCACCACCCGCGTCGTCGCCGGCGTGGGCGCCCCGCAGATCACCGCCATCCTCGAGGCGGCCGTGCCCGCCCGCAAGGCCGGCGTGCCGATCATCGCCGACGGCGGCATGCAGTACTCCGGCGACATCGCCAAGGCGCTGGCCGCCGGTGCGTCCTCCGTGATGCTGGGCTCCCTGCTCGCGGGCACCAGCGAGGCCCCCGGTGAGATCACCGTGATCAACGGAAAGCAGTACAAGATGTACCGCGGCATGGGCTCCCTCGGGGCGATGAAGGGCCGTGGCCTGCACGGCGAGCAGCGCTCCTACTCCAAGGATCGCTACTTCCAGGCGGACGTCACCAGCGAGGAGAAGCTGGTGCCGGAGGGCATCGAGGGGCGCATCCCCTTCCGCGGCAACGTGGACTCCATCATCTACCAGATGGTCGGTGGCCTGCGCGCCGCGATGGGCTACACCGGCTCGCGCAACGTCGCCGAGCTCAACGACGCCCACTTCGTCCGGATCACCGGCGCGGGCCTGCGCGAGTCGCACCCGCACGACATCCAGATGACCGTCGAAGCCCCGAACTACTACCAGCGTTAGGAAACGGTCTCAGCCATGCAGGAACAGGTGAACATCGGGATGGGCCGCACGGCCCGCCGGGTCGTGGGATTCGACCAGATCAACATCGTGCCCTCGCGCCGCACGCGCTCCTCGCACGACGTGGACACCACGTGGCGCATCGACGCCTACCGTTTCGACATCCCGTTCATGGCGCACCCCTCGGACGCCGTGGTGACCCCGGAGTTCGCCGTGGAGTTCGGCCGCCTCGGCGGTCTGCCCGTCATCAACGCCGAGGGCCTGTGGGGACGCCATCGCGACCTCGACGGTGCCCTGGAGAAGGTCCGTGCCGCCGCCGGCGACTCCGACCCGCTGGGCCTGCCGGCCTCGGACAACGCCGCCCAGCGCGTGCTGCAGGAACTGCACGCCGCGCCGCTGGACCGCGGGCTGCTGGCCGAGCGACTGGCCGAGGTGCGCGAGTCCGGTGTGACCTTCGGTGTGCGCGTCTCCCCGCAGAACGCCCGCGACTTCGCCCCGGACCTGATCAAGGCCGGTATCGACCTGCTGGTCATCCAGGGCACCCTGGTCTCCGCCGAGCACGTGTACTCCAACGGTGAGCCGCTGAACCTCAAGGAGTTCATCGGTTCGATCGACGTGCCCGTCATCGCCGGTGGCGTGGTGGACTACACCACCGCCATGCACCTGATGCGTACCGGTGCCGCCGGCGTGATCGTGGGCTCCGGCACCACCACGAACAGCCAGGCCCTGGGCATCGACGTGCCCATGGCCTCCGCCGTGGCGGACGCCGCGGCCGCCCGTCTGGACTACCTGGACGAGACCGGTGGACGCTACGTGCACGTCATCGCCGACTCCCACATGGAGTACTCCGGCGACATCGCCAAGGCCATCGCCTGCGGTGCGGACGCCGTCTCCCTGGGTGCGCCCCTGGCGATGGCGGACAACTCCGGCGGACGCGGCCACTTCTGGCCGTCCGTCGCCGCGCACCCGAGCCTGCCGCGTGGCGAGGCCGAGGGCGTGTTCGGTGCCTTCGGCGCCCGCGAGACCCTGCCGCTGGAGAAGCTGCTGTTCGGTCCCACGGACAACCCCTACGGTGAGGAGAACCTGGTCGGCGGGCTGCGCCGTTCCATGGCCAAGTGCGGCTACACCGACCTGAAGAGCTTCCAGAAGGTGCCGCTGGCCGTGCGCTGACGCACGCCCTCCCTCAAAACCCCGCGCGGTTGGTGGTCCGGATTTCTCGGACCGACGACCGCGCGGGGTTTTTGGTGTTCTAGAGCAGCACGGTGAGCAGGATCAGCGTGGCCGGCAGCACCAGGAACATGCCGATGACCCAGCCGGCCACGTAGAGCTTGTTGCGCGCACCGAGGCGCGCCAGCGTGGTAGCCCCGGCCAGCGGGATCCACCGCAGGAAGGGCAGTCCGTAGATCACCAGCAGGGCGAAGACGTTGTAGAGCACGTGCACGAGCGCGGCCTGCAGGGCGAGTTCGGCCTCGGGGCCGCTGAAGGCGAAGGCGGCGATGAGGGCGGTCAGCGTGGTGCCCACGTTGGCACCGAGGGTGAACGGGTAGACCTGCCGCAGGGAGAAGGTGCCGGACCCGGCGAGGGGGACGATCAGGGAGGTCGTGGTCGAGGAGGACTGGACCATCACGGTGATCAGTGTGCCGGAGGCGATGCCGGAGACCGGACCGCGTCCGATGGCGGTGTGCAGCACCTTCTCGGCGCGTCCGACCATGACGACCTTGAGCAGCGTCCCGATCACGCTGATCACCCCGAGGATCAGCGCGATGCCGACCAGGATGAGCAGAATGCCGTCCCACGGGCCGGGCAGGACGCCGGACGCCGCGACGATCGCGTCGCCCAGGGGCTCGGTCACGCCGGTCACGGCGTCGCCGAGACCGCCGAAGACGGTGGCCAGGATGCCACCGTCACTGCCGGCCATCTGGTGGGAGAGCCAGCCGGAGGACTTCTCGAGGATGCCGAAGGCGAGTTCGAGGGGGAGGAAGATCACCACGGCGAGCAGGTTGTAGCAGTCGTGGATGGACGCGGCGGCGAAGGCGCGGCGGAAGGACTCGCGGTCGCGGACCATGCCCAGGCTGACCAGGGTGCTGGTGATCGTGGTCCCCACGTTCGCCCCGATGAGCATGGGGATGGCGGTGGCCATGGGCAGTCCACCGGCGCAGAGTCCGACGATGATGGCGGTGACCGTGGTGGACGACTGGATCAGCGCGGTGGCCAGCAGCCCGATCATCAGGGCGACCAGCGGGTTGGACGCGAAGGCGAAGAGCTCCTCCGCCTGGCCGCCGGTCGCTGCCTTGAACCCGTCGCCGACCACGGAGACCGCGGTGATCAGCAGGTAGATGCCCAGCGCCACCCCGATCCAGTTGGCCCAGGCCAGGGGTTTCCCGTGGAGTCCGAGGCGGGTGAAGGGACTGCGCACCGGTGCGGGTGCGGGGTTCACACCTGCAACTGTGGTGTCGTTCGTGGTGTCGTCCGTGGTGTCGCGGACGACGGACGGGTGGTCGGTGACCTCTGCCGGCACGTGGGGCTCCGTTTCCTGGTCGACTACGTGTCGTGGGGTACTGCCGTCGAGTGTATGGGGTTCACCCTGGTTGGCGAATTCGGGAGGTGAACGGCGAATGAACTCTCCCGGCACGGCCTGCAGGGTGACCGGCGGTATCGGCTGGTGGGACGTTCGGTAGAGTTGGCGTCGTGACACATCAGCAGCAGTCCGGCGCATCTGCCGACAGTCCCCGTCCCGTCCTCGTCGTCGACTTCGGCGCGCAGTACGCGCAACTCATCGCACGCCGCGTGCGTGAGGCGCGGCTGTACTCCGAGGTCGTCCCGCACTCCATGTCCGCCGAGGAGGTCGCCGCGAAGAACCCGGCGGCGCTGATCCTCTCCGGCGGCCCGTCCTCCGTCTACGCCGACGGCGCCCCCGCCCTGCAGAAGGGACTGCTGGAGCTGGGTGTTCCGGTCCTCGGCATCTGCTACGGCTTCCAGGCGATGACCCACGCCCTCGGCGGCACGGTCGCGCACACCGGTGACCGTGAGTACGGCCGTACCGAGATCTCGGTCGACGGCGGTTCCTTGCACAACGGTTTCGAGTCCAGCCACCAGGCGTGGATGAGCCACGGCGACGCGGTGAGCGAGGCCCCGGCGGGCTTCACCGTCACCGCGCACTCCGACGGCGCACCGGTCGCCGCGTTCGAGTGCCTGGACAAGCGCATGGCGGGCGTCCAGTACCACCCGGAGGTCCAGCACTCCCCGCACGGCCAGGAGGTGCTGACCCGCTTCCTGTACGACGTCGCCGGTCTGGAACCCACCTGGACGGCGGGCAACATCGCCGAGCAGCTCGTCGCCGCCGTGCGCGAGCAGGTCGGCCCCGAAGGTCGTGCGATCTGCGGGCTGTCCGGCGGCGTGGACTCCGCCGTGGCCGCCGCGATCGTGCAGGAGGCCATCGGCGACCGGTTGACCTGTGTCTTCGTCGACCACGGGCTGCTGCGTGCCGGCGAGCGTGAGCAGGTCGAGCACGACTTCGTCGCGGCGACCGGCGCGAAGCTGGTCACCCTCGACGAGCGGGCGGCGTTCCTGGACAAGCTGTCCGGGCTCACCGACCCGGAGGCCAAGCGCAAGGCGATCGGCGCGGAGTTCATCCGTTCCTTCGAGCGTGCGGTCACCGGTGTGCTCGAGGACGCCCCGGAGGGCTCCTCGGTGGACTTCCTGGTCCAGGGCACCCTGTACCCGGACGTCGTGGAGTCCGGCGGTGGTTCGGGCACGGCGAACATCAAGAGCCACCACAACGTCGGCGGTCTGCCGGACGACGTGGAGTTCACCCTCGTCGAGCCGCTGCGTCTGCTGTTCAAGGACGAGGTCCGTGCGGTGGGCCGCGAGCTCGGCCTGCCGGAGGTCATCGTGGGACGCCAGCCGTTCCCCGGGCCGGGCCTGGGTATCCGCATCATCGGTGAGGTCACCGAGGACCGTCTGGAGACCCTGCGTGCCGCGGACGCCATCGCGCGTGCCGAGCTGACCGCCGCCGGGTTGGACAACACGATCTGGCAGTGCCCGGTCGTGCTGCTCGCCGACGTGCGTTCGGTGGGTGTGCAGGGCGACGGCCGTACCTACGGCCACCCGGTCGTCCTGCGCCCGGTGACCAGTGAGGACGCCATGACGGCGGACTGGACCCGGGTGCCCTACGAGACCCTGGAGCGGATCTCGACGCGGATCACCAACGAGGTCGCCGAGGTCAACCGTGTGGTGCTGGACGTGACCAGCAAGCCGCCGGGAACCATCGAGTGGGAGTGAGTCCACTCCCCGCGGCCTGACCCCCTCCCCGTTCTACGGGGAGGGGGTCAGTTGTTTCCTCTGGCAGCGTCGGTAGCGTTAGCGAGGTCCTCGAGCTCACGGGTGCCGTCGATGCGGGGGACGACCTGCCAGGTGTACACCCCGGCGATGGCCCAGGCGATCACGGCGATGGCCCAGTTGTTGAACTGGAAGCCGGGCACCAGCATCAGGGCCAGCCAGATGGGGAAGAGGGGGACGACCTGCTTGATGCGGGTGGTGTAGCGGTCGCCGCGGGCCTCGACGGCGGCGCGCACGTCGTGGCGGTAGGGGTGGCTGAACAGGCAGAGTAGGCCGGCGGCGAGGAAGACCAGCATCAGGACGACCCGGACCCCGGTGGGCAGCGGCGTGGCCAGTGCGCCCACCCCGGCGCCGATGAGGGCTGCGACGCCCGCGCGTAGTGCGCGTGGGGTGACGGGTGTGGGGTCGACGTGGTCGGTGCCGGAGGGTGTCTCGCTGCGTGCCATGGCTGTCCATGCTAGCCGGACGAGGGGGTTTGACCGTCACCCGCCGGCCGAATAGGCTGGCACGGGATAGAACGGATGTTCTAATTGCCGAACGCGCCCGGGCGATCATGTCCTGGCCAGCGCCTAGTCTGGGTTCCGGTGTCGTGAACAGGGTCGTGGATGAGGAGGTGAGGGCGGTGGAGGAACGGGACCGGGGGAGCATCGTCGCCGACCTGCGCAGCCGGATCGCGACCATCAGCGGCGGCGACACGAAGGTAGTCGTCGAACCTGCCGAACCTGCCGCTCCTGCCGGCTCGCCCCACGTCACCGTCCCGGACTGGTTGGCCGGTTCGCTGGGCGCCGGAGGCCTGCCGCAGGGTGCGGTCACCGCGGCGGACGACTGCCCCGCCGCCCTGGTGGACGTGCTGGCCACGCTGACCGCGTCCGGTGGGTGTGCGGCGGTCGTCGGCTACCCGCGGCTGGCGGTGGCGGCGGTGGAGGCCGCCGGCGGGGACCTGGAGCGCCTGGTGCTGGTGCCGGACCCCGTACCGCACGCCTCGGCGGTGCTCGGGACCCTGGTCGAGGGTCTGGACCTGGTGGTCTACGCGGCCCCGGCGGCGGTGTCGCCGTCGGCGGCACGTCCGGTGGAGGCCCGGCTGCGCCGCAGCAGTTGTGCGCTGCTGGTGTGCTCGGGTGTGCGTTCCTGGCCGGGTGCGCGTCTGCACCTGTCGTGGCGTACGGAGGGCGTCACCGGGCTGGGCGTGGGCTCCGGCCGGGTGCGCGGTGTGTCGGTGGCTGGTCAGGCGTGGGGTCAGGGGCAGCCGCCGCGGACGTTCAGCGGCACAGTCGGCACGGTGGGCACAGCTGCCACGGCAGCTCCCGCCCTGCAGGACGCCCCGCGGGAGCGTGCGTTGTGAGCGCGCGTCGGGTCGTCGTCCTGTGGTTCCCGGACTGGCCGGTGTACACCGCGGCGCTGCGGCGTGGCTGGGACCTGCTCGCCCCGGCGGCGGTGGTGGACAACCACCGCATCCACGCGGCGAACGCGGCGGCGCGTCGGGCGGGGGTGCAGCAGGGCATGAAGGAGCGTCATGCGCTGGGCACGTGCCCGTCGTTGCAGGTCGGTGAGGTGGAGGACGCCGCGGAGGCGGAGGCGCACGAGGAGGTGCTCGTGGCGCTGGAGTCCGTGGCCGCCAGTGTGGAGACCCTGCGTCCCGGGTTGCTGGCGTTCTCGGCGTCCTCGCTGGTGAAGTACTACGGGGACGAGTCGACGGCGGTGGAGCTGCTGGTGGACGCGGCGGCGCGTGCGGGCGCGGACTGCCTGGCCGGCGTCGCCGACGACGTGGTCACTGCGGTGTGGGCGGCGAGGGAGGGGCGCAGCGTGGCGTCCGGCGGGTCGGCGTCCTACCTGGCGGGCCTGCCGTTGCGGGTGCTGGTGGCGGAGGCGTCGTTGGGCACGCCGCAGGCGATGGTCGCGGTGCTGTCCCAGCTGGGTGTGCGCACGCTCGCGGACTTCACGGCGTTGCCCGTGTCGGACGTGGCCGGACGGTTCGGCGACGAGGGGGTGCGCTGGCACCGTATCGCCTCGGGCGAGCCGGAGCGTCCGGTGTCCCCGGAGCGCACCGTGGTCCCGCTGGAGGTGCGGGTCGAGCCGGACGAGCCGGTGTCGGACACGGGTACGGCGGCTTTCCTCGCCCGGCAGGCGGCGGTGCGTCTGCACGCCCGTCTGGCGGAGTCGGGGCAGGTGTGTCTGCGTCTGGCGGTGCGAGCGCACCTGGATCCGCCCGCCGGTTACGACGGCCCGGTGACGGTGGAGCGCGTGTGGCGTTGCCGGGAGCCCCTGGCGGAGGACGACACGGCCCAGCGGGTGCGCTGGCAGCTCGACGGGTGGCTCACCCGTGTGCGTGCGCAGATGCCGGACTCCCCGGACGGGGTCGGCGGCATCGCCGCGATCGACCTGGTGCCGGTGGAGTGCCTGCCCGCCGGCGACGTCGCCGAGGCGTTGTGGGGTGGCCCGGACGTGGGCATCCGCGCGGCCCGCGCCGCCGCCGCGCGCGCCCAGGCGCTGATCGGCACCCGCGGGGTGCTGCGTCCGGTGCACCGTGGAGGACGCGCCGTCGGCGGGCGGGTGCTGACGGTCCCGTACGGGGAGCAGGACCCCGAGGAGGTCACCGCGACGACGACCGGACGGTGGGACGGGGAACTCCCCGCCCCGCTCCCGGCGCTGGTCGGGGCGCCGGCGGACCGGATGAACGCCCCGGGGCCGGGGCATCCGGCGTCCGCCGTGCACCTGCTCGACGGCGAGGGTTCCCAGGTGTGGGTCACCGGACGCGGGCTGATGAGCTCGGTGCCGGTGTCGATGCGGTGGGGCGGCAGGGTCCACCGGCTGACCGGGTGGGCCGGGCCGTGGCCGGTGGACGAGATGTGGTGGTCGCAGGGGGCGTCGGCCCGCCGCTACGCCAGGCTCCAGGTCGCCACCGACGAGCCCTCGGCGTTCCTCCTGGTCTGCCGTGGGAGGTCGTGGCGGATCGAGGCGACGTACTAGGATCAGGGGTATGCCCACCACACGGAACCCCCGGTCGGGACTGTGTTCCGACATCACCCGGGAACCCCTTCCCGGAACCGCGAAGACGGGGCGGCTGATCGTCGCCGTCGAGTACCCGCAGGGGTGGGGCAAGGACATCCTCGACGGCGAGGCGCTGGGCAAGGAGCTCGCCGGCGAGGTGAAGCGCTGGCTCAAACGCCACCACGCGCAACTGCAGTTCATCCGCCGTCCCGGCCGCAGCGGACAGACGGGGCAGCCGGGTGGGGCGGACACGAGCGTGGTCTTCGTCGCCGACGCCGGGGCGACCCCGCCCACCCTCGAACGTCTCGAGGTCACCGGTGGGGTGCGTGGACTGCTGGACGTGGACCTGTCCACCCCGGGTTCGGTGCCCGGCGCCACCCGGGTCGACCATCCGCTCCTGCTGGTCTGCACCCACGGTAAGCGGGACACCTGCTGTGCGGTGAAGGGTCGTCCCATGGCCGCGGCGCTGGCGGACGGGCACGGCGGCGAGACCGTCTGGGAGTCCTCGCACACCAAGGGCCACCGCTTCGCCCCGTCGATGATCCTGCTGCCGCACAACTACTCCTTCGGCGGGCTGGACGTCCCCGGCGCCTCGGCGATGCTGGACACCGCCGCCCGCGGCGAGGTGCCCGTCGCCGGCAACCGCGGGCGCGGCACCTTCGACACCCACGGCCAGGTCGCCGAACTGGCGGTCGCCGAACTCCTCGCCGCGCGGGGGACGCCCGCCCGGCTGGGTGAGCTGAGCGTGGAGAAGTACACCGTTCCCGTTACGCCTGTCGCCCAAAACGCCGAGCAGGACGCCTACGCCGCCGCGCACGCGGCCGTCGACCCGGACCTGCGGCGTCGGGCGGGGGAGCTGATCACCGAGCGGATCGAGATGAAGGCCGCCGGACGTCGCGAGGAGCTCAGGGCACTGCACCGGCAGGGCTACTTCCAGCCCGTCCGCGACTACGAGTACGCGGTGCGGGAGGCTGCCGCGGCCCACGGGCTCGGCGGCAAGAAGCACAAGGGACACAAGGGCGACAAGGGAAGTGCTCCTGCCGTGCGGGTCACCGGGGACGCCGGCTCCTGGATCGTCACCCTGGAGTCTCGGACGTGCCACCCGGTCGTCTCGTCCTGCGGGGACCGTCCCAAGGAGGGCAGGTCCTGGGTCGCCGCCGACGTGGCGGCCGTGAACTAGTCGGACTTGAGGATGTCCACCACGATGCGGGTGGGCGAGTCCAGGATGTTGAGGGTGAAGTCCGGGTCGTCCTCGTCGATGCCGACGACGATGCGCTGCATCCCCTCGAAGACGCCCTTCGCCTCGACGGACTCGATCAGCTCGGTGCCGATCTTCTTGACCGGCGTGTCGTCGCCGCCCGGCGACATCTCCAGGCCGCGGACGTCGATGACCAGGGCGGTCTCGCCGTCGTAGTCGATCGGGGCGCCGGAGCCGTCGGCGGTGGGGGCGTCGTCCGTGGTGACGAACCAGCCGGGGGACCCCTCACCGTCCAGCTCGATGACGACGCGTTCGAACGTGCCGTGGCTGGCGGCACGGACCTCACTGACCGTCATCCGCGTGCCCTCCTCGGGGAGGACGTCCAGGGGCTGGGCCCCGGACAGGGGGCCGGACTCGCTCGAGGAGCGGGGGACCGGGGAGGCCAGTTCGGCGCCGGGGGCGGAGAACTGCGGGGAGCTGGTGCTGGCGCTCACGGGGTTGAACTCGTTGTCGTCGTCCGCACCACCGCTGCTGCAGGCGGTGAGGGAGACGCAGAGACACCCGCACACCAGGGCGGCGACGCCGGAGGCGACGGTGGGTCCGTTGCGGCGGGTGTCTTCGGTTCTACTCACGACCAGAGAGATTACCGGGCGTGCGGGGGAAAGGCACGGCTAATGGCAAAATACTTCCGAATATGACCGGAATGTGACCTTGCCGTGACCGCGCCGTAACCCCGAGGGTGACGCGCGGCACAGTGCGGTACAGGTCAGCGTGGGTTAACGGCGCATGACCCGCCGGGCGAGCCAGTTGCCGAACAGCTGCGCGGCCTGGACGATCACGATGATCGTGACCAGCGCGACATAAGTCACGTTGTTGTCGAAGGCACGGTAGCCGTACTGGATAGCGAAGTCTCCCAGTCCACCGGCGCCGATGTAGCCGGCCATCGCGGACATGTCGACGATCGCGATGAACATGAACGTCCCACCCAGGATCAGCGGGCCGAGAGCCTCGGGGATGATCACGGTGAAGATGATCCGGAACGGGCCGGCACCCATGGCGCGTGCAGCCTCGATCACGCCGGGGTCGATCGACACCAGGTTCTGCTCCACGATGCGTGCGGCGCCGAAGGATGCCGCGATGATGATCGCGAAAGTCGCGGCGTTGATGCCCAGGATCGATCCGGTGATGATCTTCGTCAACGGCCCCAGGGCCGTCAGCAGGATGATGAACGGGATCGGCCGGACGATGTTGACCAGGATGTTCAGGACCCAGAACACCGGCCGGTTGGCCAGGACGCCACCACTGCGGGTGGTGAAGAGCAGGACGCCCAGGACCAGCCCGGCGAGCCCACCGATGGCCAGGCCCCAGATCGCCATGTACAGCGTCTCGACGATGGCGTCCTGGTAGATGGGGGACAGGAACTCCCAGTCGGTGTCCTTCGCGAGGAGGAGGGTGTCTGTGGTGCTCATTGGATCTCCTCGATCTCGGTCGTGGCGGACAGGTCGCGGTAGAAGGTCTCCACGGCCTGTTCGCCGGCGGCGTCCTTCGGGGTCATCTGCACGGTGAGCCGTCCGAAGGAGTGGTTCTGCAGGGTGGTCACGCCACCGTGGACGATGTTCACACTGACGCCGGCCCGTTCGACCTCGGAGATGGCGTGGAAGAAGCCCGCGCCCTCCTTCATGGTCACGGTGAACAGCCGGCCAGACTCGTGCTGCAGCGCCTCGGCCTCGACCATGTCGGGGGTGTTGCGCAGGGAGGTGGCCACGAAGTTCGCCGCCACGTCCGTCTTCGGGTGGGAGAAAACCTCGTAGACGCTGCCGTGCTCGACCACATGTCCGTTTTCCATGACGACCACCCGGTCGCCGATGGTGCGCACGACCTCCATCTCGTGGGTGATCACCACGATGGTGATGCCGAGGTCCTCGTTGACCTTGCGCAGCAGTTCCAGTACTTCGCGAGTGGTGGTGGGGTCCAGGGCGGACGTCGCCTCGTCTGCGAGCAGCAGCGACGGGTTCGTCGCCAGCGCGCGGGCGATGCCCACGCGTTGCTTCTGCCCGCCGGAGAGCTGCTCGGGGTAGGAACGGCCCTTGTCGGACAGTCCGACGAAGTCGAGGAGCTCGGTGACCCGTGCCTCCCGCTCGGCCTTGGGCATGCCCTGCAGCTTCAACGGGTAGGCGATGTTGCCGGCCACGGTGCGCGAGCTCAGCAGGTTGAACTGCTGGAAGATCATGCCGATGTCGCGGCGGATCTTGCGCAGTTCACTCTCCTTGAGCGGGACGATGTCCCGGCCGTCGAGCAGTACCTGGCCGCTCGTCGGTTTGTCGAGTCCGTTGATCTGGCGCACGAGCGTGGACTTGCCGGCACCGGAGTAGCCGATGATGCCCACGATCGAGCCGGACGGCACGGTGATCGACACGTCCTCCAGGGCGGTGATCCGGTTCTTGCCCTGGGTGAAGACCTTGCCGACGTTGCGGAACTCGACGGCGGTGCCGTTACTCATCCGAGGTGCCCTGATCACGGAACTTCTGCTGGGTGTCGGCGAGGATCTCCTGGAGCTCTTCCGGGGTCTTCTCGACCTCGATGGCGGTGCCGTCGGTGTCGTTCTGCACGGCCTCCTGGACCTCGTCGGAGTGCCAGATTTCGACGAGCTTCTGGAAGTCCTCGTTGTCCTTGTTCTCCTGGGTGGTTACCCAGACGTTGATGTACTGCTGTGCCTCGGGTGCCTCGGGGTCGTCGGTGATCACCGCGTCGTTCGCGTTCACCCCGGCTGAGTCGAGGTAGTTGTTGTTGATGAAGGAGGCCTGTCCGTCGTTGTAGGCGACGGCGGTCTGGCCGGGATCAACCGCCGTGACCTTGACCTTGGACTTCTCTTCGTCGATGTCCGCGGGGCGCGGTGCCAGGACGTCGTCGTCCTTGAGGGTGACCAGTCCGTTCTGGGCGAGGACGAGGATCGCCCGGCCGCCGTTGGTGCTGTCGTTCGGAATGATCACCTCGCCTGCCTCCTCAAGTTCCTCGACGGTGTTGAGGTTCTTCGAGTAGACGCCCATCGGGAAGATCTGCGAGGAACCGAAGGGCACCAGGTCGTCGTCGGCGGAGACGTTGTACTCGGCCAGGTACTGGATGTGCTGGAACTGGTTCACGTCCAGGTCGCCGTTGGACAGGGCCGGGTTCTGCTGTGCGTACTCGGTGATCGACTTCACCTCGACGTTCACGCCCTCCTCCTCAGCCTTCTGCTGGAAGGCCTTCCACTGGCTCTCGTTGGCCTCGGTGGAGCCGATGGTGATGGTGTCGGCGTCACTGTCGTCGCTCATGCAGGCGGTCAGGCCTACGGCGGAGACGACGGCGACGGTGCCGAGGGCGGCGACTTTCTTCAGACGCGTGATCAAGGGGTCCTCCTGGGGACGTCAAAAGGGGGATGCGGGGTTTCGCGCAATGCTAGTAGTAGTACAGCAGGATGGACCGCTCTGTCTAGTTACGACCGGTCACGTCTTCGGCGTGAGGTGGACCTTCTCCCCGCCGGGGCTGCTGAGCCCGAGGTACTCCACCGCCGTCTCCCCGCCGGCACCGAACCAGTGGGGCACCGTGCACTCGAACTCCGCGACCTCGCCGGGCTCGATCAGGTACTCGCTGCCGTCCAGGACCAGGCGCAACGTACCGGCCAGCACGAACACCCACTCGCGCCCCGGATGGCTGTGCTGCCGGGGCGCGGACTCCGGGCGGCGACCTGCGGCGACACCCGGGATCACGTGCTTGAAGGCGGTCACCCCCTTCTCCCCGTCGCCGCCGAGGCGCAGGTGCACCGCCCCGCCGCGGTACAGCGGCCGGATGTCGATGCGCGGGTCGCCGGTCTGCGGTGCACCGACCAGGTCGTCCAACGCCACCCGGTACAGCCGTGCCAGCGGCATGAGCAGTTCCAGGGTGGGCCGGCGTCCGCCGTTCTCCAGGCGCGACAGGGTGCTCCGCGAGATCCCCGTCGCCTCGGCGGCCTCGGCGATCGTCATCGAGAGCTGTTGGCGCGTGGCGCGCAGCCGCGTACCGACCTGGCTGAGATCGTTGGGGTCTTGGGGATCATTGCTGTTCATGTACACCAGTTTCCCACGTCCGGACCCTCCGCTAGTATCGAACACATGTTCAGTAACGGTAGGGCGCTCAGCTGGTCGCGCCTGGAGCGCATCCTCTCCGGCACCGACACCGCCCCGCTGCACGCCGTCGGCGTGGGGGAGGGTGGCCGCGAGACGCTCTGGCGGGACGGCGCACGCACCGCCGGCGCGTCCTGCGCAGCCACCGTACCCTTCGCCGAACTGCACGCCGCCGGGTCCTACAACTTCCTCCACGGCGCCAGCGACCCCGCCGAGTACGTCGACGCGGCCGTCGACCTGGGCCTCACCGCCCTGGCGGTGCTCGACCGCGACGGACTCTACGGTGCCGCCCGGCTCGCCACCGCCGCCGCGGAGGCGGGGCTGGCGACCGTCTTCGGCGCGGAGCTCTCCGTCTTCGGCACCGACGTGGCACCGCTGACCGTCCTGTGCCGCGGGCAGGACGGCTACCGCCGGCTCTCCCACGTGATCACCGACGCCCGCATGGCGCGCCGGGAGAAGGACAGCGCCGACTACCCGCCGCTCACTGACGTCGCCGCCGCGGCGGACGGGCACTGGTACGTCCTGCTCGACCACCACCACCTGCACCACGCCACGGAGATCGTCGGGGCCTTCGGGCCGGACGCCTGCCTCGTGGAGCTCGGCCAGACGATGAGCCCCTCGGACGTGGACCGCAACGAGGCCCTGCACGACCTCGCCCTGGACCACGGCCTCACCGAGGTCGTCTCCTCCGCGGCGACCTGTGCCACACCCGCCCAGGCACGGCTGGCGGGGGCGAAGCACGCCCTGCACGACCGGGAGGACGTCCTGACCGCCACCCCGCACACCCACCCGCTCGGCGGGACGTGGCTGCACTCCGGCGAGGAGATGCTCACCCTCGCCGGCGACTGCGGGTGGCTGCGCGACGCCGTCGCCGCCAGCGCCCGCGTCGGGGCCGACTGCGCCTTCACCCTCAACCTCATCGCCCCGCGGCTGCCGCACTTCCCCGTCCCCGACGGGCACACCGAGATGAGCTGGCTGCGGGAGCTGACCCACCGCGGCGCCCGGCACCGCTACGGCACCGCGCAGGACCACCCGCGGGCCTGGGAGGTCATCGACCACGAACTCGGGATCATCGAGGAACTCGGCTTCCCCGGCTACTTCCTCATCGTCCACGGCATCGTGGACTTCTGCCACACCAGCGGCATCTTCTGCCAGGGGCGCGGCTCGGCGGCGAACTCCGCGGTGTGCTTCGCCCTGGGCATCACCAACGTCGACGCCGTCGCCGCCGACCTGCTCTTCGAACGGTTCCTCTCCCCGGAGCGCGACGGCCCGCCGGACATCGACCTCGACATCGAGTCCGGCCGCAGGGAGGAGGCCATCCAGGACGTCTACCGCCGCTACGGCCGGGACAACGCCGCCCAGGTCGCCAACGTCATCACCTACCGCTCCAAGGGGGCGCTGCGCGACGCCGCCCGCGCCCTCGGCCACGACCCCGGCCGGGTGGACGCCTGGTCGCGCGGCCTGGAGGACCCGCCCGACCCGGTGCGCGAGCTCACCTCCCGGCTCACCGGGCAGCCCCGTCACCTGGGCATCCACTCCGGCGGCATGGTCATCTGCGACCGGGCCATCTCCGAGGTGGTCCCCACCGAGTGGGCCCGCATGGACGACCGCTCGGTGGTGCAGTGGGACAAGGACGACTGCGCCGACGTGGGCCTGGTGAAGTTCGACCTGCTCGGCCTCGGCATGCTCGAGGCCCTGCACCACGCCGTCGACCTGGTGGAGGAGACCACCGGCACCCGGGTGGAGCTGTGGCACCTGCAGCCCACCGACCCGGAGGTCTTCGCCATGCTCGCCCGCGCCGACGCGGTGGGCGTCTTCCAGGTCGAGTCCCGCGCCCAGCTCGCCACCCTGCCCCGGCTGCGTCCCCGCACCTTCTACGACCTGGTCGTCGAGGTCGCGCTGATCCGTCCGGGGCCGATCCAGGGCGGTTCCGTGCACCCGTTCATCCGCCGGCGCAACGGGGAGGAGGAGGTCACCTACGACCACCCCAGCCTGGAGCCGGTCCTGAAGCGCACGCTCGGCATCCCGCTGTTCCAGGAGCAGCTGATGCAGATGGCCGTCACCGTCGCCGGCTTCAGCCCCGCCGAGGCGGACGCGCTGCGTCGGGCGATGGGGTCGAAACGTTCCCCGGAGCGCATGGAGCAGATGCACGCCCGCTTCATCGACGGTGCGCGCGACCTGCACGGCATCGACGCGGAACTGGCCGAACAGCTGTGGCGCAAGGTCATCGCCTTCGCGTCCTACGGTTTCCCGGAGTCCCACGCGCAGTCCTTCGCCTCGCTGGTGTACTTCTCCGCCTGGTTCAAGTGCCACCACCCCGCGGAGTTCTGCGTGGCGCTGCTGCGCGCCCAGCCGATGGGGTTCTACTCGCCGCAGTCGCTGGTCTCCGACGCCCGACGTCACGGCGTGGGCGTGCGCCCGGTCGACGTCAACGCCTCCCAGGTCGAGGCCACCGTGGAGGACGGCGACATCCGCCTCGGCCTCGGGTCGGTCAAGGGCATCGGGAAGGACGTCGCCGGACGTCTCGTCGCCGCGCGGGACGCCCGGGACGCGCCCTTCGCCGCGGTCGCCGACCTCTCCCGCGAGGCCGGCCTCACCGTCGACCAGGTCTCCGCCCTGGCCCGGGCGGGGGCGTGCGACAGCCTGGGGCTCACCCGCCGTCAGGCACAGTGGGCGGCGGGCGTGGCGGCGACCGAACGCGCCGGGATGCTGCCGGGCACCTCCACGGTCTCCACTCCGGCGCTGCCGGGGATGAGCGCCTTCGAACTCGCCGCGGCGGACGTCTCCGCCACCGGCGTCACGTCCGACGGTCACCCCGTGCGCCTGCTGCGTGCCAGGCTGGACGCCTGGCCGGGGAACTTCCCGGTGGTCCCGGCGTCCTCCCTGCTGGGTGTGGAGGACGGCCGGCGCATCCTCGTCGCCGGCGTGGTCACCCACCGCCAGCGTCCGATGACCGCCGGCGGGGTCACGTTCCTGGGCATGGAGGACGAGACCGGCCTGGTCAACGTGATGGTGTCGCCGGGACTGTGGCGCGCCCGACGCAAGGTCGCCATGACCTCCCGGATGCTGATGGTCCGCGGCATCGCCCAGAACGCCGGCGGTGCGGTGACCGTCGCCGCCGACGACCTCTCGCCCCTCGAGGCGGCCGAGGCCCTGGCCAGTGCCTCGCGCGACTTCCGCTGACTTATAGTGCAGCGTGCCGGTGCCAGGCCCCGAAGTCCTCCGCCACCGTCGCCGCGAGCTCGCGGTAGGCGCGGAACGTCGCCGGGGCCAGCCGGTCCAGGTCCACGACCCCGCCCTCGGAGAGGTGCCGGTCGAAGGGCACGCCACGCACCGCCCGGGTACGCGCGGAGAAGTGCGCGGACAGCACCTCCGGGTCCACCGCCGCCTGCCCCGGGTGCGCGCCGGACACCACGACCACCGCATTGGCCACCAGGTCCCCGTGGCCGTGGTGGTCCAGCCAGTCCAGTGTGGCCTCCGCCGACTTCGCCCCGTCCAACGCCGGCGAGGTGACCAGCACCAGCATGTGCGCCAGGTCCAGCACCCCGGACATCGCCGAGTGCATCAACCCTGTCCCGCAGTCCGTGAGGATGATGTTGTAGTGGTGCTGCAGCACGTCCACCGCCCGGCGGTAGTCGGACTCGCTGAAGGCCTCGGAGACCGCCGGGTCCCGGTCCGACCCGATCACCTCCAGACGGCTCGACGCCTGGCTGGTGCAGGAGCGGACCTGCGGGTAGCGGGAGGCGTCCGGCAGGTCGAGCAGGTCCCGGACGGTCGGGGTGGGGGCCTCGACGGTGTCCTCCACGACCCGGCGGGCCAGGGTGCCGAGGTCTGGGTTGGCGTCCACCGCGATGACCCGGTCGCCGCGCAGCGAGGCGAACACCCCGCCCAGGGCGACGGTCGTCGTCGTCTTGCCGACGCCACCCTTCAGGCTGAGCACGGCGATCCGGTAGTCACCGCGTAACGGTGTGCTGATGCGCTCGCCGACCTCCCGCTGCTCGGTCTGGCCCGGCGACTCGCCCGGGTTCACCCGGCCGCCGGAGACCCGGTGGACCAGCCGCCGCCACCCCGACGGCGGTGCCGCGGACACCGCGCCGACCATGGCGGACGCGTCGAGACTGCTGAACTGTGCTGGTGATGTAGGTGATGCAGGTACCGTCATGCCGGCTGTTCCCCCTGTGTCGTGTGTGCTGCCCGGATCCCCTTGTCGTCCCGGCCCCGGGGACGAGCGTAGCCGGTATCGTCCGGCAGGGGGACGAAACCTAGAACTCCCCGCAGTTGTCCGGCGCGGGCCGGTCGTTGAAGCGGTCGACCATGTAGCTCATCGCCGGGCCGGCGTTGGTGAGCATCGGCACGGCGTGGTTCACCGCGAACTTCGGCAGGATCGACGGCAGCGGGTCGGTGGTGAACTGGACGGTGCCGCCGGCGTCGCAGTAGCGCGCGGCGGTGTCGCGCGCCTGCTGCCATGGGATGGTGTCGTCGTTGATGCCGTTGGTGATCATGATCGGCGCGTTGACGTCGGTGTAGGTGCTGGCCAGCTTGTAGCTCTCCAGTACCGAGCGCAGCCGGTCGTCGTCGCGGGCGATCTCGCCGAAGGAGCGGCCGTCGGTGGTCAGGGTGCGGGTGTCGGTCAGCCCCCACCGCGCGACCGTGTCGCCGATGCACCGGTCCTTCGTGTCGGCGAGGAACTCCATCCCGCGCTCGTTGAAGTACTCGTCGGTCAGGCCGGCGAGTTCGGGGTGGCGTTCCAGCGCGCCGTTGAGGGCGTAGCCGAGGACGCCGACGATGGCGTGCCGGTCCACCGCGTTGACCACCTCGAGCAGGTCGGCGGGCGGGGCGCCGGCGAACGTGCCCTTGACGTTGAGGTCCGGGGCGTAGGACGACGCCATCTCCGCGGCCGCGGCCGCGGCGCCGCCGCCCTGGGAGTAGCCGAAGAAGCCGACGGGGGAGTCGTCCGGCAGGCCGAGCTGGGCCAGTCCGGCACGCGCCCCGTCCAGGGTGGCCTGTCCCTGTTCGGGGTTGTTGACGTAGGTGTGCTGGCCCGGGGTGCCCAGGCCGATGAGGTCGACGACGACCACGTTCATGCCCAGCGCGCTGGCCGCGGCATGGAAGGGGTACTCGTAGTTGAGGTTCAGTGCGGCGTTGCCGGGGTCGAAGCCGAAGAGCTGCTGCGTGCTGCGCGAGGGGGCGCAGATGTCGCCGGAGCCGCGGGTGCCGGGGGAGTAGACCAGGGTGGGGGCGGGGCCGTCGCCCTGCCAGTCGCCGGTGGCCTCGAGGACCACGCCGCTGGTGGCGACGCGCTCACCGTCCTCGGTGGTGGAGGTGTACAGGATCTTCTCGGCCGTCCCGCCCAGGGTGTCCAGCAGCTGGGGTGCGTCCTGGGAACGGATGACCTCGCCGGGGTCGGCGGGCAGGTCCTGCGGCGGGAGGTAGAACGGGTCGGAGTCGGTGGCGGTGGGTTCGCCGGACGGCGGCGGCCAGCTCAGGTCCTGTGCGACGGCACCGGACAGTCCGACGGTCAGGGCGGTGGAGACCGCGACCGTGCAACTCAGGATCCTTCTCGTGAAGTGCGTCATGCGGTTGAGCCTATAACGGAAGAAACCTTTCGTTGTGAAGTTCAAAGTTTTTGCAGTGACGGTGGTCACCCGACGGCGTGGCCTGGTTGATTCCGTGCGTCCTGACCAGTAGAAATGGGGGAGTGAATCAGTCCACTCCGCAGCAGCCCGGCGACCCCGCCCCGGTCCAGCGGACCGCGGGCCCCGTCCCTGAACCACTGTCGGATCAGGTCGACGAGGCCCGTCCGGTGCGCCGCCGGATCACCAGGTCCCTTGCCGTCCTCACCGCCACGGTGATGGTCGGCGCCCTGGTGTGGGTCGGGCACGCCCCGGCGGGCGAGAACAACGCTGCGCTGGAGAGCTACCGGGAGCAGACGGCGCGGGAGAACGCGGTCGCCGCCTCGGAGAGCATCGTGCCCACCGCCGCGGAGGCGGAGCTCGGCAACGGCCCCCGGTTGGATGGCCCGGCCCCCGGCAACTCGAAGAAGATCACCCTGAGCAGCGGCAACCGCACGCGCGAGGGCATCCTGTCGGTGCCTGCCGACTACGACCCGGAGAAGTCCTACCCGGTCCTGCTGGCCTACCACGGGTACCGGGAGACCGCCCAGGGCTTCCACAACTACTCCGGTTTCGACGAGATGGAGGTGATCACCGTCTCGATGCAGGGCGTGGGCGACTCCTGGGAGGGCGCGCCGTACTCGCGGACGAAGGACGGGGAGGACGTCCGTTTCACCCGCGACATGCTCGCCGCGCTGAACACCACCTACAACGTGGACCGTTCGCGCATCTACGCCGCGGGCATGTCCAACGGCGGTGGCATGGTGGCGAAGCTGGCCTGCCGCGAGCCGCGCCTCTTCGCCGCGGTCGCCTCCGTCGCCGGCGCGTACTACAGCGGGACGCGCACGAACTGCGTGGAGGACGCCGGGCGCGCCCCGTCCTTCCTCGAGATCCACGGCACGAAGGATGAGACGATCAACTACCAGGGCGGTTCCCGCCACGGCGGGGTCTACATGGCCGCCCGTGACCTGGTGGAGGACGTCGCGGCGATGAACCACTGCCAGAGCACGCCGGTGACCACGGCGCTGGCGGGCGACGTGCGTCGTCAGCAGTGGCCGATGTGTTCACCGGGCACCTCGGTGGTGCACCTGCGTGTCGGCGACGGCGGGCACACCTGGCCCGGCGACGCGTCCGGGGAGTCCGGCGCGGCGTCGGACTCCGCCGAGGCCACGTCCTACTCACTCGACGCGACGACCGAGGTGTGGGCCTTCCTCTCCGGCCACCAGCTGACCTAGCTGCCCTGACCTGCCAGTGCGCCCATCGGGTCCCAGGCGGGCAGGACGTGCGGGGTGTCGTCCAACGCCTCGCGGTACTGCTGCGGCAGGCGGTCGCGGTGCACGGCGATCTCGAAGACGTACTGGTCGAACCAGTTGTCGTTCATCGTCCAGAAGCCCTTCTCCGCGGCCTTCGGGCCCCAGGAGTTCTCCACGCGCCAGCGCACGGGACGACCCGCCTCGTCGACGTCCACGCCGGTGAGGACCATGGCGTGGGTCATCTGGGACTCGCCGGTGAGCAGGCGCTGCTCCTTGGTGAGGTCCAGGTCCACACCGTAGAAGCCCTCGTAGTCGTGCAGGTGGGCGTCCCAGACGCCGCGCTCACGGTGCGACTGGGCTGCGGTGTCGCAGCCGAACCACACCGGTGTGCCGTCCTGCAGCGCCTCCAGGGCGGCGGCCTTGATCACGTCGACGGGTGCGTTGAGGTAGGTCACCGGCGCGCCGCCGACGACGTTGCCGAGCTGGTCCACGGTGAAAAGCTCCCCCTTCGGGGAGGACGCCCGGGGGTCGTCGACCACGCACACGTACCCGTCGAGGTCGCCGGGCAGGTAGCGGTCGGCGAACTGGCGGGGCGTGAGCTCGCCGACGCGGTGGAACTCGCCCTTGGCGTCGCGGTACTGCCAGACGAACCGCTGCGGCGGGGTGCCCAGGTGCACGGTGAGGATGCGGTGCACGTCGGCGAGGGTCTCGCGGTGGACGCTGGTGACGTCCGTTCCGTCCGCGCGCATGCGGGACGCCCCGGCACGCAGCGCGGTCGACAGGTCGCGGTTCATCGCCCGGGTGTCGGAGGACGACCGGGTCTCGGGCATGGCGTACTTCGGCACCGCACCGTACTTGTCGACGAGGGCGACGAACATGTTCCACTGCCCGCCGTCCTCCACGGGGTCGGCGAGCAGGTGCTGCACGGTCCGGTCCTCGACGTCACGGTCGGCGAGCCCGGCCATGGCGCCGAGGAAGTGGTTGGCCTTCTCCAGCTTGTCCCAGTAGTGCAGGTAGGTCTGGGAGAGTTCGAGGTCCTTGACGCCCGTGGTCTCCATGACGTCGCCGCGCAGGGCGTTGAGCCCGGCGAAGATCCAGCAGCGCCCGGACTTCTTCTGGTCGGCGACGGCCCAGGAGTCCAGCTTCACCGAGGTGGAGCTGTCCGTGGTGGACAGGACGTCGCGGTCGAGGGTGACGGTCTCCACGTTCGTGGCGGTCGCGGCGTTGCGCGCCATGCGGAAGGACGCGTCGGCGCGCAGGTCGTCGCCGAGGGCGGCCAGACGTGCAGGGTCGAGTGCGGCGGAGGTTGTTGCGGTAGTAGTCATCAGGCCATCGCATCCCAGCTCGGAAGGTCGGTCGTGTCGCCGCGGTCGAGTGCGGCGACAGCGTCTGTCAGGTCGTCGGGCAGGTCGTCCGTGAGGCGCCGGCGCGGAACGACGACCTGGAAGACGTTGTCGGCGAACCAGCTGTCGGCCATGGTGCCGTAGCCGCCGCCGGCGAGTTCGGTGTGCTGGGCGTGGCTCTTGGTGCCCCAGGAGTTCTCCACACGCCAGCGCACCTCGCCGGAGGGCGAGCGGTCGTAGCCGGTGAACACCATGCCGTGGGTCAGCCGGGATTCGGCGGTGTCCATCTGCTCGGCTTTGGTGGTGGCGGAGTCGGTGCCGTAGAGGGCGTCGAGTTCGAGCAGGTCGGCGTCCCACACCCCGGCGGTGGCGACGAACTGACGGTTGACGTCGCAGGCGAACCACACCGGTTCCCCGGCGTCGAGGCTGTCCTTCACCAGCCGGCGCAGCGTGTCGACGCCGGCGGTGACGTAGCTGAAGTCCGGGGTGTCCCACATGTTGTTCTCGTGGGTGATGCTGAACGCCCGGCCCGCCTCGTGGCGCGGATCGTGCACCACGCTGACGTAGCTGTCTAGGTCATCGGGCAGCATCTCGGCGGCGAACTGCAGCGGGGTGTAGGTGCCGCCGCGGTGGAAGCCGTTGTCGGAGTCGCGGTACTGCCAGGTGAACTCCGTGGGCGGCACGCCGAGGTGGATGGCGGTGACGCGGTAGGCGTCGTCCAGCGTCTTCTCGATCACCGGCTCGGCGGCCTCACCGGCCAGGACGGCGTCGCGCAGGCGCAACGCCCCGCGGCGCAGGACGGTGCGCAGGCGTCCGTCCAGCTGCGGGGTGCGCCCGGAGGCGAAGGTCTCGGGCATGGCGTAGGACGGCACGGCGCCGTACTTCGCGACGAGGTTGGTGAAGTAGTTCCACTGCCCGCCGTCGGACGCCGCGCCCTGCAGCAGGGCGGCGACGGTGCGGTCGTCGAGGTCGGTGACGCCGTCGCGGAACTGCCGCTCCAGAGAGCGCAGCACATGGTTCGACTTCTCGATCTTGTCGAAGAACTGCAGGTAGGTGTGGGAGAACTCGAACTCCTTCACCCCGAGGTCCTCCGCCACGCGGTGGCGGAAGACGTTGTAGGCGGCGAACATCCAGCAGCGTCCCGACTGCTTCTGGTCGGAGACGCCGAGGCGGTCGAGCTTGACCTCCGTGGTGGGGTCCAGGGCGGTGACGGCGTCTCGGTTGAGCGCGACGGCGTTGACGTCGGCGGCGGTGACGGCGTTGCGCGCGATGCGCCGCGCCCGGTCGCCGACGGCGGAGTCGCGCAGCTCCTCGAGCACGGTCGGGGACAGGGGAGGTGAGAAGTTCATGCGTCCGTTATACCCTCCGGTGTCAGAACGGCACCTCCGCCCCGTCGTCGTGGAACCCGCCGGTGTTGTGCTCCCGGACCACGGCGTAGCGCCGCGACGCCCGCTCGGCGAAGGTGGTGCGTGCGTAGCCGGCGAGCGGGCCGGAGGGTTCGGTGACGAGGGTGTGGCCGTCGTCGACGCTGGTCCACATCACCGTCCCGTCGCCGGCGATGGTCGGGTCCCACCAGCCCAGGGTCTTGAGCAGGTGGTGGGCGCGGCACAGGCACTGCAGGTTGCGGGTGTCGGTGGGTCCGCCGGCGGCGGGGTCGTCGTGGTCGTAGCGCCGCACGTGGTCGAGGTCGCAGTTCGGTGCGGCGACGTCGCAGCCCGGGAAGCGGCAGGTGCCGTCGCGGCCGCGGACGAAGGTGCGGATCTGGGCGGTGGGGACGTAGGACTCCACCTGGTCGTGCCCGGCGACGCGCAGGTGGGTGACGCGCTCCATGAACTGCTCGGTGGCCATCGCGTCCAGCCAGTGGCCGGAGTCGGTGGCGGCGGTGGCGCCGTCGATGTCGCGGTAGAGGTTGAGCGTGACCTTCACCTCCGCGGTGCCGCGGGCCAGGTGCATCATCGCGTCCGCGCGGGAACACCCCTGGTCCCGGCAGACCGCGTCGAGCACGGTGAGGAACTCCTCGGCCTCGACGGCGGGCAGGACGGCGGTGATCGCCGTGGTCTCCTGGTCGTAGGTGTCCACGTTGACCTGACGCCGCGGCCGCTCGGCGGTGGTGGGTGCGGCGTTCGGGTCCAGGGGGCGGGCGAGCTCGTCGACGTCGTCGATGGCCTTGGCGATCCGGTTGTACAGCGTGCGGGGACCGGGCATGGCCTGCTCGTCGCGTCGCGGGGTGAGTACCTTGATCAGTGCCGTCTCCACCTCGGCGAGGAGTGCGGGGTCGTCCTGAGCGACGCCGTCGGCGGCACGGGCCAGGACACGCAGATGGTCGTAGCCGAGCATGCCGCGGCCCAGGTGCACGGACAGACGCGGCATGCGCAGGCAGAGCAGCCCGACGTCGCAGAAGGTCTCCGCACGTCCGCGGGTGATGGAGGTCTGCGCCTGCAGGCGTGAGTAGTGCTCGGTGACGTCCGCGTCGTCCAGCGGGGTGGAGGCGCGGGCGAGGTCGAGCATTGCCACGTTCATGCGGCGGGTCGCGCTCACGGCGGGGGAGGTGTCGACCTCGACCGACCAGTGGGGGCGGTGGCCGAGGTCCCCCATGAGCTCGTTGGCGACGATGTCGAGTTGGCGAAGGAAGTGGGCGTCCTCCCGGAAGCCGTGACGTGGTGGCGGTGGTGTGGTGTCCGTCATGTCGATCACGCTATCAAGGGCCCCGGACATGAAACGACGGAAAGGCGAATCGATCGAACACATGTTCGTCTTACTGCAGGGCCGACGGTGTCGGTGTCCGTGACGGGTGGTTTACTGGTGGCCATGACAGGCACCGCCGACTATCTCGACTTTATTGACTTCATTGACGCGTCCCCCAGCAGCTACCACGCGGCCGCCGAGGTGGCGTCCCGGCTCGCCGCCGCCGGCTTCCACCGGCAGGACGAGAAGGAGACGTGGGACGCCTCACCCGGCGGGCACTACATCGTGCGCGGTGGGGCGGTGCTGGCCTGGCGCGTCCCCGAGGGGACGGCCGACAGGTTCCGCATCGTCGGCTCCCACACGGACTCCCCGGGGCTGAAACTCAAGCCCGTCGGCGACATCGTCGGGCCCGGAGGGTGGCGTCAGGCCGCCGTCGAGGTCTACGGCGGGGCCATCCTGCCCGCCTGGCTGGACCGCGAACTGCGGCTCGCCGGACGGGTCGTCCTCGCCGACGGCAGCGAGCACCTGGTGCGCACCGCCCCGGTGCTGCGCGTCCCGCACCTGGCCATCCACCTGGACCGCAGCGTGAACAGCGGCTTCACCCTCGACCGGCAGCAGCACATGCAGCCGGTGTTCGCCGTCGGTGACGGCTCGCCGACGATCGGCGAGGTCGTCGCCGGTGCGCTCGACGTGCCCGACGTGCACGCCGACGACATCCTCGCCCACGACCTGATCACCGTCGACGCCCAGCGCGGCGAGGTCTTCGGTGCACGCGGTGACTTCATCGCCGCCGGGCGCATGGACAACCTCAGCAGCGTCTTCACCTCCCTGGAGGCCTTCCTCTCGGCGGAGGACGTCGACGGGGTCGTCCCGGTGCTCGCAGCCTTCGACCACGAGGAGGTCGGCAGCGCGACGACGAGTGGCGCGGCCGGACCCGTGCTCGAGGACGTGCTGACGCGGACCTCCACGGCGCTGGGGGCGGACGTGGAGGGTACCCGGGCGATGTTCGCCCGGTCGTCCTGCGTCTCCGCCGACGCCGCCCACTCCGTGCACCCGAACTACGCGGGCAAGCACGACGCGGTCAACCGCCCCGTCGTCAACGGCGGCCCGGTGCTGAAGGTCAACGCCAACCAGCGCTACGCCTCCGACGCCGCCACCTCCGCGGCGTGGCGCGCGGCATGCCGTGCCGCCGGGGCCCCCGACCAGGTCTTCGCCGGCCACAACGACGTCCCCTGTGGCTCGACCATCGGGCCGATCACCGCCACCCGGCTCGGCATCCCCACCGTCGACGTCGGTATCCCGCTGCTGTCGATGCATTCGGCCCGGGAGATGGCCGGGGTCCACGACCTGTCCTGGTTCACCGACACGCTGAAGGCCTGGTGGGAGCAGTGAGCGAGAACACCCCGTACTGCCGCATCCTCTTCGAGCACCCGGCTATCCCCGGCAACACCGGGGCAGCGATCCGCCTGTGCGCCGGCACCGGTGCCTCGCTGCACCTGGCCGAGCCGCTGGGCTTCAACTTCGACGACAAGCACCTCAGGCGCGCCGGGCTGGACTACCACGACCTCGCCGACGTGCAGGTGCACCCGTCGTTGGACGCGGCGCTGGACGAACTCGCCGGCGCCGCAGGCGCGCGGGTCTTCGCCTTCACCGCCCACGCCGACACCTGGTACACCGACGTCGACTACGAACCGGGGGACGTCCTGCTCTTCGGCACCGAGCCCACCGGCCTGACGGACGAGGCGCTCGCGGACCCACGGATCACCCGGCAGGTGCGCATCCCGATGCAGGAGGGACGGCGCAGCATGAACCTGTCGAACGCGGCGTCCGTCGCCGCCTACGAGGCGTGGCGGCAGGCGGGGTTCCCGGGCGGACGCTGAGGGTGCCATAATGGTGCGGTGACTGATGCGACCAAGCTTGACGGCAAACTGTACCGCGACGAGATCGTCGAGGACCTCACCCGCCGCGTGGCGGCGCTGAAGGAGAAGGGGGTCACGCCGGGGCTGGCCACCGTCCTCGTCGGCGACGATCCGGGGAGCCACTCCTACGTGAAGATGAAGCACCGCGACTGCGAGCAGATCGGGGTGAACAGCATCCGGCGCGACCTGCCTGCGGACGTCTCGCAGGAGGAGCTCAACGCCGTGATCGACGAGCTCAACGCCGACCCGGCGTGTACCGGCTACATCGTGCAGCTGCCGCTGCCGAAGCACCTGGACGAGAACGCGGTGCTCGAGCGCATCGACCCGGCGAAGGACGCCGACGGCCTGCACCCGGTGAACCTCGGCAAGCTCGTGCTGATGGAGCCGGCGCCGCTGCCCTGCACGCCCAACGGGGCGATCGCGTTGCTGCGTCGCTTCGGCGTGGAGCTCGACGGGGCGAAGACCGTGGTCATCGGCCGTGGTGTGACCGTGGGCCGTCCCATCGGCCTGATGCTCACCCGTCGGACGGAGAACTCCACCGTGGTGCTGTGCCACACCGGGACGAAGGACCTCGCCAAGGAGACCCGGGACGCCGATATCATCGTCGCCGCCGCCGGTAAGCCGCACATGCTCACCGCGGACATGGTGAAGCCCGGCGCCGCGGTGCTGGACGTCGGAGTCTCGCGCGTGGACGGCAAGCTCGCCGGCGACGTGCACCCGGACGTGTGGGGTGTGGCAGGTGCCGTCTCGCCGAACCCCGGCGGCGTCGGCCCGCTGACCCGCGCCTTCCTGGTCCACAACGTGGTGGAACGGGCGGAGCGACTGGTGTGAGCGACGCTCCCGACACCACCGACACTGCAGAATCCGACAAGGCCGACCTCGTCGAGCTGACCCCGGCCGAGCGCCGGACGTTGCTGCGCAACCCGCACGATGCGCGGGTGCCGCACTCGCGGCTCAACCAGACGGTGCAGATGCTGCTGGTCGTGGGGTTCGTGCTGGTGATGGTGGTGGGGCTGGTGTTCCTGGTGGCCGACCGCTGGCGTCGTGGCACGGTGACGGTGGGCACCGGCATGCTGGTGCTCGCCGCACTGCGCTGGATCGTGGACGGGGAGATCCTGGGCGTGCTGTCGGTACGCTCGCGCAAGTTCGACTCGCTGTTCTGTGCCGCGGTGGGGGCGGCGATGCTGCTGGTGGCGGTGTCCGTGGACGCGCTGGGCAGCTAGTCGTGAAGCCCGGTTTCGCCAGGACCTTCGCCGAGGGGGAGATGACCCTGGGACTGACCCTGCCGCTCGGGGCGACCGGCCCGGACCTGCAGGACGTCGCGGCGCAGGTGGACCTCGTCCGGCTGGCGGAGGACGCCGGCGTCGCCGCGGTGTGGGCGCGCGACATCCCGCTGCGGGTCGAGACCTTCGGTGACGTCGGCCAGGTCCACGACCCGTTCATGTACCTGACCTGGCTCGCCGCGCACACCGACCGGATCGCGTTGGGGACGGCGGCGGTGGTGTTGCCGCTGGCGCACCCGCTGCTGCTGGCGAAGCGCTCGGCCGGGCTCGACCGGCTCAGCGCGGGACGCTTCCTCATGGGTGTGGCCAGCGGGGACCGCCCCGAGGAGTTCCCGGCCTTCGGCCTGGAGAAGGGGGAGCGCGCCGCGCTGTTCCGCGAGAACCTGGAGGTGCTGCGCGCGGCGTGGGCGCCGACGGGGCGTCCGGTGCACTGGTCGCGCGGGCGCATGGCGGGTGCGGACGTGGTGCCCACGCCGTCCGGCGGCGCGGTGCCGGTGCTGCCGACGGGGTCGTGCCAGCAGAACATGGACTACAACGCCGCCCACGGCGACGGGTGGCTGACCTACCACCGGTCGCTGCCGCAGCAGAAGGTGATGGTGGACCGCTGGCGGGCGTCCTGCGGCGAGCGGTTCAAACCCTTCGCCGAGTCGATGTGGCTGGAGTTGTCGCAGGACGCCGACCTGCCGGTCGAGGGGCGCGACTTCGGGTACCGCACGGGTCGGCGCGGGTTGCTGGAGATCCTGGCGTCCCAGCGGGCGATGGGGGTCAACCACGTGTCGCTGCACCTCGCCGGGGGTGGGCGACCGGTGGCGGAAGTGCTGGGGGAGCTGGCCGAGCACGTGGTACCGGAGTTCACCGCACTGGACGGGTGATTCCATTCGTGGTGAATGGAACGCTGCGGGGGTCCGGAGGTGGGGCGATAGTGTCTCCTGCGTAGTAGACAGAGCAGTCTGTGCGGAGGAGAGGAAAACCACGTGGCGTTCAAACCCAGCCTGGGGGCGGTACTCGTCGGTGTCGGCCTGGTGGCCGTCGCCGGGGTGTTCGCACTGCCCGGCGGAACCGTCGACGACCCGGGGGTCGTGGACGTCTCGTCCGGCGACGAGCGGTTGAACCTCGTCGCCTACGCCGTCCCCAAGCCCGGTTTCGAGGCCGTGATCCGCGGCTTCCGCGGCACGCCCGAGGGCGCGGACACCGGCTTCGCCGAGAGCTACGGCGCCTCCGGCGACCAGTCGCGCAAGGTTGCCCGCCACCTGCCGACCGACATCGTGAACTTCTCCGTCGAGCCGGACGTGACACGTCTCGTCGACGCCGGCCAGGTGGCCGACGACTGGCGTGAGGACGTCCCCGGCGACGAGTCCGGGAAGTCCGTCCCCTTCGGCTCCGTGGTCTCCTTCGTCACCCGCGAGGGCAACCCGCTGGGCCTGGAGAACTGGGACGACCTGCTGGAACCCGGGGTCGAGGTCATCAGTCCGAACCCCGCGAGCTCCGGCTCGGCGAAGTGGAACCTGCTGGCCCCCTACGCCAGCTGGTTCTTCCAGGCCCTCGACGGCGGCGCCGACACCGGCACCGCCCACTCGGAGGCGCTCGACAAGCTCACCCAGCTGGTCGGGGCGCACTTCACCGTGCGTCCGAAGTCCGGACGCGAGGCCACCTCCGCCTTCGAGAGCGGGCAGGGCGACGTCCTGCTGTCCTACGAGAACGAGGCCATCGAGCTGGACCGCAACGGCGGTCGCATCGACTACACCGTGCCGGACGACACCTTCCGCATCGAGAACCCCGTCGCCCTCGTCGACACCTCCGACGACCCGGACGGCGACCTTGCCAAGGCCACCGAGTTCCGCGACTACCTGTTCACCCCCGAGGCGGAGAAGCTGTGGGCGGCGGAGGGTTTCCGGCCCGGACCCGACCTCTTCGACGACACCACCGACGTCATCGACTCCCTTCCGGCCGGGCAGCGTGACGCCTTCCGCGAGCTGGACACGGTGCACACCGTCGACGAACTCGCCGCGGCCTTCCGCGAGCTCGACCCGGACCTCGACCCCGAGGGCACCGCGGCGGACTGGGACCTGGTCGACCAGGTCCTGTTCAAGCGGGCGAAACCCGGCAGCGGCGAGGACAGCGGCGCCATCACCACGATCTACCAGGCGGTGTGACCATGAGCGACAGGACGACCAAACTCAGCATGGGCACCGCCACACTCTGGCTGTCCGTCATCGTGCTGCTGCCCCTGGTCGCGCTTACCACGGAGGCGTTCTCCGGCGGGATCGGCGGGTTCTGGGAGGCGGTCAGTTCCGAGGGCGCACGCCAGACCCTCTGGGTCACCGCGAAGGTGTCCCTGGCCGTGGCGGTGATCAACATGGTCACCGGCACCCTGATCGCCTGGGTGCTGGTACGCGACGACTTCCCCGGCCGGCGCATCGTGGACGCGGTCATCGACCTGCCGTTCGCCCTGCCCACCATCGTGGCCTCCCTGGTGCTGCTCAGCCTGTACGGGCCGGACAGCCCGATGAACATCACGATCAACGCCACCCAGCCGGCCCTCGTGATCGCCCTGGCGTTCGTCACGCTGCCCTTCGTGGTGCGCTCGGTGCAGCCCGTGCTCATCGAACTCGACCACGACGTGGAGGAGGCCGCCGCCTCGCTCGGGGCGTCCAACGCCACGATCTTCCGCCGCATCATCCTGCCGGCCCTGTGGCCGGCGGTGCTGTCCGGCACCGGCCTGGCCTTCGCCCGCGCGATCGGCGAGTACGGCTCCGTGGTGCTCATCGGCGGCAACATCCCCGGTGAGACCCAGGTCGCCTCCCAGTACATCCAGGAACAGATCGAGTCGGACGTCCCGGCGGCCGCCGCCGCGGTGTCGGTGGCGCTGCTGGTGATCACCTTCGTCGTACTCCTCGTCCTCCGCCTCGTCGGGGACCGCAGCTCCCGGAAGGAGCAGGACGCATGAACCAGTCCAAGAGAAGTGTCCTGACACTGCGCACCCTCGCGCTGGTGTACCTGGCCGTGCTCGTCGCGCTGCCCGTCGGCACGATCCTGTGGCGCACGGTGCAACCCGGCGTCGGCCAGTTCTGGGAGTGGATCACCACCCCGGCGGCGGTGTCGGCGCTGCAGACCTCGCTGCTCATCGTGGTGATCACCGTGCCGCTCAACGTGGTCTTCGGCATCGTCGTCGCCCTCGGACTGGTGCGGGGACGCTTCCCCGGCAAGTCCGTCGTCCAGGCCGTCGTGGACCTGCCCTTCGCGGTGTCGCCGGTGATCGTGGGCGTGGCCCTGATCATGCTGTGGGGCACCGACGGCTGGTTCGGCGGTGTCGAGGACCTCGGCTTCCGGGTGATCTTCGGGCTGCCCGGCATGGTGCTGGCCACCGTGTTCGTCACCCTGCCGTTCATCGTCCGGGAGGTCGAACCGGTGCTGCGTGAGATCGGCACCGAACAGGAGCAGGCGGCGTCCACGCTGGGCGCGTCCTCCTGGCAGACCTTCCGACGGATCACCCTGCCGTCGATCCGCTGGGGCCTGTCCTACGGCGTGGTGCTCACCGTCGCCCGCGCCCTCGGCGAGTTCGGCGCGGTGATCATGGTCGCCTCCGGGTTCGCCGGCGGCGGACAGACCCTGACCCTGCTCGTGCACTCCCGCTACCTCGACGACAACAACGTCTACGGCGCCTACGCCGCGGCGACCCTGCTGATGATCGTCTCCGTGATCGTCCTGGTCGTCATGACCCTGCTGCAGAAGAAGAAGGTTTCCTAGATGACCATCTCCGTCTCCCACGCCGTGAAGACCTACGGCGACTTCACCGCCCTCGACGACGTCTCCCTGGAGATCCCCGAAGGCTCGCTGACCGCCCTGCTCGGCCCGTCCGGCTCCGGAAAGTCCACCCTGCTGCGCACCATCGCCGGGCTGGAACACCCCGACTCCGGTGCCGTCGTGATCGACGGTGCCGACGTGACCCGGCTGTCGCCGCAGGACCGCGGCATCGGGTTCGTCTTCCAGCACTACGCCGCCTTCAAGCACATGACCGTGCGCGACAACGTGGCCTTCGGCCTGTCCGTACGCAAGCGTCCGCGCAAGGAGATCGACGCCCGTGTCGACGAGCTGCTGGAGATCGTCGGCCTGGCCGGCTACCACACGCGCTACCCCTCGCAGCTGTCCGGCGGCCAGCGGCAGCGCATGGCGCTGGCGCGTGCCCTGGCGCCGAACCCGGGCGTCCTGCTGCTCGACGAGCCCTTCGGCGCGCTCGACGCCAAGGTGCGTGAGGACCTGCGCACCTGGCTGCGCCACATGCACGAGGAGTTCACCGTCACCACGGTGCTGGTCACCCACGACCAGGAGGAGGCGCTCGACGTCGCCGACCGCATCGCCGTGATGGGTGACGGACGCATCGAGCAGGTCGGCACCCCCACCGCCCTCTACGACGCCCCGGAGACCCCCTTCGTGCAGTCCTTCCTGGGCCACGTCACCACGCTGGACGGTGCGACGGTACGTCCCCACGACATCCGGCTCGGACGCAACGCCGACCCGGAGGTGCCCGGCAACGAGATCGCCGCCACCGGGGTGCGCGAGGCCGTGGTCCGACGCGTCGCCGTGCTCGGCTTCGAGGTGCGCGTGGAACTCACCGACGCCGCCGACGGCGAGGAGTTCACCGCGCAGATCACCCGCGGCGACGCCCGCACGCTGGGGCTCGGGCCCGCCAGCGTGGGCGAGACGGTGTACGCCCGGGCGACCGCCGCGGCGGGGTAGGCGGGCTCAGCGCTGCGCGAGCAGCGCGGCCTTCGTGAGGAACTTGTCCAGGATCATGGTCATCTGACGGGTCTCGGTGAGGAAGCCGTCGTGACCGGTGGGGGAGGTGATCTTCGACAGTCCGATGAAGTCCCCGAGGTTGCGGGAGAGGTGCTCCTGCTGGTGGTAGGGGTACAGGATGTCGGTGTCGATGCCGGCGACCATCGTCGGCACCTGGGAGGAGCCCAGCACCGCGTTCATGCCGCCGCGCCCGCGTCCCACGTCGTGGCGGTTCAGGGCGTCGGTGAGGATCACGTAGCTGCCGGCGTCGAACCGGGCCTCCAGCTTCTCGGCCTGCCGGTCGAGGTAGCTCTCCACGGCGAATCGCTCCGTGGGGGAGTTGTAGGGGCCGTAGGGGTTCTCGCCGGGCTGCGGTTCGGTGGAGAAGCGCTCGTCGAGCTCGAGCTCACCACGGTAGGTCAGGTGCGCGATGCGGCGGGCCTGGCCGAGACCGTGGGAGGGGATGCGGCCGGAGCCGTGGTAGTCGCCGTCCTGCCAGCAGGGGTCGGCGGTGATGAAGCGGATCTGCGCCGACTGGATGCCGATCTGCCAGGCCGAGGCCCGCGCCGAGACGGCGACGGGCAGGGCGGCCTCCACGACCTCCGGGTACATGAACGTCCACTCCAGCACGCGGGCCCCGCCCATGGACGCACCGACGACGCCGCGGATACGGCGCACCCCCAGTACGTCGATGAGCAGCGTCTTCTCCGCGGCGACGAGGTCGCGGATCGACAGTGCGGGGAAGCGGGACCCCCAGGCCCCGCCGTCCGGGTGCGCCGAGGACGGTCCCGTGGAGCCCTGGCAGCCGCCGAGGCAGTTCGCGCAGAGCACCAGGTAGCGTTCGGTGTCGAGCGCCTGCCCCGGGCCGATGATGCCCGACCACCAGTCGTCGGCGTCGCCGTCGGCGGTCAGGGCGTGCTCGATGACGATCACCGGGCGCGCCACCGCCTCCTCGGCGGTGCCCTCGTACCAGGCGAACAGGCGCAGCTCGGCGCCGGGGACGTCCACGCCCGCCTCGGTGGTGAACGTCCCGATGGGGACGGTCGCCGAGGAGTGGGAGGCGGGCAGGGACCGGGGGTCGATGCTCATGTGCGGTGGCCTCAGCTGATCGCGTCGAAGCCGAGCTGCAGGTCGGCGAGGATGTCCTCGATGTCCTCGATGCCCACCGAGAGCCGGACGGTGGCGAGGTTCACGCCCGCGCGGGCCAGGCCCTTCTGGTCCGACTGGGAGTGCGTGGTGGTCGCCGGGTGCACGACCAGCGAGCGCACGTCGCCGACGTTGGCCAGGTTGGAGTGCAGCTTCAGGGCGTCGATGAAGGCCCAGGCCTTCTCGCGGGCCTCGTCGGACCACACGTCGTCGACGGCGAGGTCGAAGGACAGCACCGAGCCGGTGTACTCCAGGCCCAGCTTCTCCTTGGTGGCGTACCAGGGGGAGTCCGGCAGCCCGGCGTAGTTCACCGTGGCGACGGCGGCGTTCTCGGCGAGGGAGCCGGCGACGATCTCGGCGTTCTCGTTGTGCTTGCGCACGCGCAGGGCGAGGGTGTCCAGGCCCTGGATGGTGACCCAGGCGTTGAAGGCGGACAGTGCGGCGCCGGTGTCGCGCAGCAGGCCCACGCGGGCCTTCAGGCCGAAGGCGGCGGCACCGAGGTCGGCGTACTTCAGGCCGTGGTAGGCGGGGTCCGGGGTGACGAAGGACGGGAAGACCGGCTCGCCGTCGCGCTCGACGGTCCAGTCGAAGGACCCGCCGTCGACGAGGATGCCGCCGAGGCCGGAGCCGTTGCCGGTGTAGAACTTCGTCAGCGAGGCGACGACGACGTCCGCGCCGAGCTCCAGGGGGCGCACCAGCGCGGCGGTGGCGACGGTGTTGTCGACGATCAGCGGCACGTTGTTGCGGTGTGCGACCTCGGCGACGGCCGGGATGTCGAGGACGTCGGCCTGCGGGTTGGCGAAGGTCTCGCCGTAGAAGGCCTTGGTGTTCGGCTGCACGGCGGCCTGCCAGGAGTCCAGGTCGTCCGGGTCCTCGACGAAGGTGACCTCGATGCCCAGGCGGGCGAAGGTGACGCCGAAGAGGGTCTCCGTGCCGCCGTAGAGGCGCGGGGAGGTCACGATGTGGTCACCGGCGCCGGCGAGGTTGAGGATCGCGGCGGTCTCGGCGGCCTGGCCCGAGGCGAAGGCCACGGCGTGCACGCCGCCCTCCAGGGAACCGATGCGGTTCTCCAGGGCCTCCTGGGTGGGGTTGGTCAGCCGGCTGTACACCGGGCCGAGGTCCTCGAGGGCGAAGCGCTGCTTGGCGTGCTCGGCGGAGTCGAAGACGTAGGAGGTGGTGAGGTAGATCGGCTGGTTGCGGGCTCCGGTGTCGGAGTCCACGGTCTGCCCGGCGTGGACGGCGCGGGAGGCGAATCCCCAGGAGGCGGAGTCGGAGTTGTCGTACCTGGTGCTCATGAGTGTGGTGGTCCCTTCGGGGGTCAGAGGTGTCGTTTCGCTGGGAACACGATAACCCACCACCGTCCAGGCAGCAAACAGCTCGGTCTACTTTCGGCGAAATGTGCAGGTCAGCACATTGTCACCGGTAGACCGAGCTGTTCAGTGAAGGGGAGCCGCGCGGATCAGGCGTTGCGGGCGGTGAGCCCGTCGATGACCGCGTTGAAGGTGGCGGACGGGCGCATGACCTTCGTGGTCTTCTCCTCGTCGAGCCAGTAGTAGCCGCCGAGGTCCGCTGAGGACCCCTGGCCGCCACGCATCTCCTTCTTGACGGTCTCGTACTTGGCCTCGAGCTCCTCGGCGACGGGGGCGAAGATCTCGGCGAGCTCGGCGTCGTCCGTCTGCTTCGACAGGTTCAGCGCCCAGTAGCGTGCCAGCCAGTAGTGGCTGCCGCGGTTGTCGATCTCGCCGACGACACGGGCGGGGGAGAGGTCCTCGTTGAGGATGCGCTCCGTCGCCGCGTCCAGCGCGTCCGCCAGGATCGGGGTGCGCGGGTTGTTGTCGGTCTCGGCGAGCTTACGCAGCGACTCGGCCAGGGCCAGGAACTCGCCCAGGGAGTCCCAGCGCAGGTAGTCCTCCTCGATGAGCTGCTGGACGTGCTTCGGTGCGGATCCGCCGGCACCGGTCTCGAACAGCCCGCCACCGGCGATCAGCGGCACGATGGACAGCATCTTGGCGCTGGTGCCCAGCTCCATGATGGGGAAGAGGTCGGTGAGGTAGTCACGCAGCACGTTGCCGGAGACCGAGATGGTGTCCTCGCCGGCGCGGATGCGGTCCACGGACAGCTGGCAGGCGTCCACCGGGGAGAGGATGCGCAGGTCCAGGCCCTCGATGTCGCCGACCAGGTCGGTGTCCTTGAGGTACTCCTCGACCTTGGCGGTCATGTTGCGGTCGTGGGCGCGCTCCGGGTCGAGCCAGAACACGGCCGGGGCACCGGTGTCGCGGGCACGGCTCACGGCCAGCTTCACCCAGTCGCGGATCGGCACGTCCTTGGCCTGGCAGGCACGCCACACGTCGCCGGGGGCGACGGTGTGAGACATGAGCACCTCACCGGAGGAGTCGACGACCTCGACGGTGCCGGCGGTGGCGATCTTGAAGGTCTTGTCGTGGGAGCCGTACTCCTCGGCCTTCTGCGCCATCAGGCCCACGTTGGGCACGGTGCCCATCGTGGTCGGGTCGAAGGCGCCGTTCTTCCGGCAGTCCTCGATCACGGTCTGGAACACGCCGGCGTAGGAGGAGTCCGGGATGACGGCGAGGGCGTCCTGCTCCGCGTCGTCCTTGTTCCACATGTGGCCGCCGCTGCGGATCATCGCCGGCATGGAGGCGTCGACGATGATGTCGGACGGCACGTGCAGGCCGGTGATGCCCTTGTGCGAGTTGACCATGGCCAGGTCCGGGCCGTCCGCCAGGCCCTTGTCGAAGGCGGCGCGGATCTCGGCGGCCAGGTCGGCGCCGATCTCGTCGGCGTAGTCCTCGAGGCCGGAGTAGATGGCCGCGAGGCCGTTCTCGCCGTTGAGGCCCTTGGCGAAGAGCGTCTCGCCGTAGGTGTCGAAGACGTCGGAGAAGAAGGCGCGCACCACGTGGCCGAAGATGATCGGGTCGGAGACCTTCATCATCGTGGCCTTCAGGTGTGCGGAGAAGAGGATGCCCTCCTCCTTGGCGCGGGCGACCTGCGCCTTGAGGAAGGCGTCGAGGTCCGTGGCGCGCAGGACGGTCGTGTCGACGATCTCCTTGTCGAGCACCTTCAGGCCGTCCTTCAGGACGGTGGTCTCGCCGTCGTCACCGACGAGGCGGATGGTGAGGGTGTCGTCGCCGTCGATGACCACGGACTGCTCGTTGTGGCGGAAGTCGCCGTCCGACATGGTCGCGACGTTCGTCTTCGAGTCGGCCGACCACTCGCCCATACGGTGCGGGTGCTTGCGGGCGAAGTTCTTGACCGCCTTGGGGGCACGGCGGTCGGAGTTGCCCTCGCGCAGCACCGGGTTGACCGCGGAGCCCTTGACGGAGTCGTAGCGGGCGCGGGCGTCCTTCTCCTCGTCGGTGGACGGCTCGTCCGGGTAGTCGGGCAGGTCGTAACCGTGGGCCTGCAGCTCGGCGACGGCGGCCTTGAGCTGCGGGACGGACGCCGAGATGTTCGGCAGCTTGATGATGTTGGCGTCCGGCTGCTTGGTGAGCTCGCCGAGCTCGGCGAGGGCGTCGTGGACACGCTGGTTCTCCGGCAGGACGTCGTCGAACGCCGAGAGGATGCGGGCGGCCAGGGAGATGTCCCGGGTCTCCACGGCCACGCCGGTGGTGGAGGCGAAGGCCTCGATGACGGGCTTCAGCGAGTAGGTCGCGAGCAGTGGTGCTTCGTCGGTTCGCGTGTAGATGATCTTGGCCATGGGCCGGTGTCTCCCTCTTCGATAGTCACGCCGGTGGTCACCGGCTGGTGCCGCGGCCGGTCGGCCGTCCCCTCGTGAGGGACGCCGACGGGGCGCACCTGCGTAATGTCGTCTCGTTATCTCAGTGAACTGCCCCGCGGGTCCTTCCTGTGGAAAGGTTCCGCCCGGGCATCTACCATCGCGATGATACGGCAATGCCGGTCGCGTCGGCGGGCGAGGGTTGGCTCCGGGACGAAAGAAGGCGCCCGATACCCTACACCCGGGGAGAGACCGTTATCTCGGTATCAGTGAAATCTCCCCGACAGACGCCTGGAATATATCTGAATCGATACGGGTTGATCATTGACTGTGACCGTGAACTACTGACCGAGGAGCCACCCGTGACCGAAACCGACACCGCGCCGTCGCGCCTGAAGCGGCTCACCGACCTGCCGCGTCCGCACCGTCGTCCGCTGCCACGGCAGACGGAGATGGGGCGCCGCCGGCGCCCCATCGCGATCCTCATGCTCGCCCTCGGCGGGTTCGGCATCGGCACCACCGAGTTCGTCGCGATGGGTCTGCTGAACTACATCGCCGACGACTTCTCCATCTCCGAGGCCACCGCCGGGCACGTCATCACCGCCTACGCCCTGGGTGTGGTCGTCGGCGCCCCGGTGATCACGGCGCTGACCGGGTCGATGCCGCGGCGTCGGCTGGTGCTGATCCTCATGGCGGCGTTCACCGTGGGCAACGCGCTCAGCGTGCTCGCCGGCTCCTACGGGCTGCTGATGCTGTCGAGGTTCATCGCCGGCATCCCGCACGGCGCCTACTTCGCCGCCGCCGCGCTGATCGGCGCGTCCATGGCGGACCCGGGCAAGCGCGGCCGTGCGGTGGCGCAGGTGTCGATGGGGCTGTCGGTGGCCACCGTCGCCGGCGTGCCCGCCGCACAGTGGATCGGCCAGCAGCTCGGCTGGAACGCCGCCTTCGCCCTGGTCGCGGTGATCGGCCTGGTCACCCTGGTCGGCCTGTGGTACTCGCTGCCGCACATGACGATGATGCCGGCGACGCGTCCGGCGACCGAGCTCAGTGCCCTGGTGAACCCGCAGGTGATGCTCACGCTGCTGCTCGGCACGGTCGGCTTCGGCGGCATGTTCTGCGTATACACCTACATCTCCTGGACGATGACCGAGCGCGCGGGCTTCCCGGAGAGCTTCATGTGGCTGGTGCTCATGGTCTACGGCGTGGGCATGGTCGCCGGCACCTACGTGGGCGGCCGGCTGTCGGACGTCAACGTGGAGGGCACGATCTTCGGCTCCCTGGTGGCCATGGTGGTCATGCTCGGCGCGTTCTACTTCACGAGCTCGGTCGCCTGGCTGGCCATCGTGAACTTCGGGCTGATCGCCATGTCCGGCTCGGTGATGACGATCAACCTGCAGACCCGTCTGATGGACGTCGCCGGGGACGCGCAGAACCTCGCCGCCTCGATGAACCACTCCGCGCTGAACCTGGCCAACGCCGCCGGTGCGGCCGTCGGTGGCGCGGTGATCAGCGCCGGGTACTCCTACTCGGCACCGGCGTTGGCGGGCATGGGCATGGCGTTGTGCGGTATCGCGGTCTTCGTGCCGACCTACCTCCTGCGCCGTCGTGCCGGGACACCGCCCGCTAGTGTCTAGGGCATGAGCATCACAGTCGCCACCGTCAACGTCAACGGCATCCGTGCCGCCGCGAAGGTCCGCAACGAGGACAACCATGGGATCCTGCCGTGGCTGGAGTCCACCCCGGCGGAGGTGGTGCTGCTGCAGGAGGTGCGCGCCACCCCGGAGCAGACGCAGAAGGCGCTGGCCCCGGCACTGGAGGCCGGCTGGCATCTGGTGCAGGCGGAAGCCGCGGCGAAGGGACGCGCCGGGGTCGCCGTCCTGTCGCGCCATGCGATCGAGGACGTGCAGGTCGGTTTCGGGGAGGGCTTCAGCACCGAGTTCGACGACGCCGGACGCTACATCGAGGCCACCACCGCCGGCCTGCGCGTGGCCAGCGTCTACCTGCCGTCCGGCGCGGAGGGGACCGCGAAGCAGGACGAGAAGTTCCGCTTCCTCGACGTCTTCGGCCCCTACCTGGAGCAGCAGGCCGCGGTACACCCGCAGATGGTCGTGGGCGGGGACTGGAACATCTGCCACCGGCGTCAGGACCTGAAGAACTGGCGTCCCAACCGGAAGAAGTCCGGGTTCCTGCCGTCCGAACGCGCGTTCATGGACTCGGTGTTCGGCACCTTCCCCGACGGGGCGACGCAGGTCGGCGACCCCACCGACGCAGGACGCACCGGCAACCCGGCGGGTCAGCCGTCCGACTACGTCGGCGCGGTGGAGTACGTCCCCGCCGGGGCGGCGCCGCAGGCGGCGCAGGAACCGCGCTGGTTCGACGCCCTGCGTCGGCTCCACCCGGACGAGGACGGCCCGTACTCGTGGTGGACGTGGCGTGGCAAGGCCTTCGACACGGGCGCCGGCTGGCGCATCGACTACCAGGCCGCGACGTCCGACCTGATGGACCGCGTCGAGGCCGCCTGGGTGGACCGGGCGGAGCACTACGACCTGCGCTGGAGCGACCACTCGCCGGTGCTGGTCACGTACAGCTGACCTGCCAGTCCCGCCGTGGCGAGGGCGACGTGCAGCACGAGCAGTGCGAGCAGCACGGCGCTGACCCCGTCCAGCCAGGCGGCACCGGTGGCGAGGGACAGGTGGTGGGTGCCCAGGCTGCAGGTGCCGACGGGGAAGGTGCAGGACCACCAGGCGGGGCCGTAGGTGGCGAGGGACGTGGCCGGCGGGGTCCGCAGCAGCGTCCCCCAGTGGACCCGCAGGGCCCACAGTGCGGCGGGGACCCCCAGGGCGAGGACGGCACCGGCGTAGACCGTGCACCCGGCGAGCAGCAGGGCGGCGGTGGCGCTCTGACCGACGATGCCGAGGGGGATCCACGCCGTGGCCGCGGCCGGCGGTTCCGGGTGCCGTCCTGCGGTGAGGTAGACGAGACAGAGGGCGGGGACGCCGGTCAGCAGCGACGCCACGAAACAGAGCGTACCGGGCAGCGGGTGGCCCAGCTGGGCGGCGTTGGTGGCGGCCACCATCGGGGTGACCAGGGGTAACGCCGCCGGGAACGTGCGGGGCAGTCTGCCGCGCACCAGGGCCAGGGTCTGCGGAACGAACACGACGACGGCGGCGACGGTCCCGACCAGCCAGGTGACCAGGTGGACCGTGGTGAACCCGAGGGTGGAGTCGGCGGCGGAGCCGAGGGCCAGGACACCCATCGTCACCGTCGACCAGGCCGGCAGGTCGGTGGTCCGCCAGCTTCGGCCCCCGCTGAGCAGCACGACGGCGACAAGGACGGCGACGACGGTCACGACACCGCCCGCGACACTCCCGACGTGGACCCCGACCATCGACGCGGTGACGGAGACTCCCATCAGCGCCCCGCCCCAGGCGGGGCCGGGTGCGGGGAGGGGCGTCGCGGTGGTCATGGTTGCCGACCGTAGCCGGGGCGGACGCGGACCGGGGATAACGGTGCAGGTGGAACGGGGTACAGTGACCATATGTACCCCCACGTCCCGCCGGTCGACCAGATCGCCACCCTCGTCGCCGTCGACGAGCACCGCAGCATCGCCGCCGCGGCGCGTGACCTGGGGCTGAGCCAGCAGACGGTCAGCGCCCGGGTGGCCGCGGCGGAGAAGACGCTCGGCGTGGTGGTCTTCCGCCGCGGGGTGGGGGGATCGGAGCCCACGGAGCGGGGCAGGACCGTGCTGGACGCCGCCCGCGACCTGCTCGGCGCGGCGGGCGAGTTCTCCCGCACGGTCGCGGCGACGACGCGTCCGGACGCGGTGCGCTCACTGCCCGTGGCGGTGTCGAACACCGTCGCCGAACTGTACTTCCCGACGTGGGCCGCACGCTTCCACCGGGAGAACCCGGCGGTGCGCCTGCTGTTGCGCTCGCGCAACAGCGCCGAGGTGTGCGAGGCGGTGGCGGGAGGGGAGTGCGTCCTGGGCTTCGTCGAGGGCGCGGAGGTCTCGCACGGCCTGGCGTCCGACGTCGTCGGGGTGGACGACCTCATCCTCGTCGTCCCGCCGACACACCCGTGGGCCGGGACGGGGGTGACCGCGGGGCAGCTGCGCCGCACCCCGCTGATCACCCGGGAGCAGGGCTCGGGCAGCCGCGAGATCGTGGAGGCGGCCCTGGGCCCGCTGGCCGAACCCGCCGGGGAGTTCGGTTCCCTGGCCGCGCAACGCGCCGCGGTGACCGGGATGGGGGAGCCGACGGTGATCGCCGCGCGGGCGGTGTCGGCGCAACTGGCGTCCGGCGAGCTCGTGGCGGTCCCCGTGACCGGCGTGACCTTCCGTCGGATGCTGCGCGCGGTGTACCCGCGGGGCCGTCCGCTGGGAGTGGGGGACCCGGATGCGGAGGCACTGCTACGGATCGCCAAAGTGCGCGGGTAACATGTGCTGCCATGAGCGATGAAGCACAGATCAAGCGCGTCCTGTCCGGCATCCAGCCCACGGCGGACTCCTACCACCTCGGGAACTACCTCGGGGCGGTCCGGCAGTGGATCGACCTGCAGGACGGGTACGACGCCTTCTACTTCATCCCCAACCTCCACGCCATCACCGTGGACCAGGACCCCACCGAACTGCGCGAGCGCACGCTCGCCGGGGTGGCGCAGCTGCTGGCGCTGGGCATCGACCCGGAGAAGTCCACGATCTTCGTGCAGTCCCAGGTGCCCCAGCACGCCGAGCTGGCGTGGGTGCTGACCTGCCTCACCGGCTTCGGCGAGGCCTCGCGGATGACCCAGTTCAAGGACAAGTCCGCCAAGCGTGGTGCCGAGCGCACCTCCGCCGGCCTGTTCATGTACCCGATGCTCATGGCCGCGGACATCCTGCTCTACCGCCCGCAGCTCGTGCCCGTGGGCGAGGACCAGCGCCAGCACCTGGAACTGACCCGCAACCTGGCCGAGCGCTTCAACGCCCGCTTCGGCGAGACGTTCGTGGTGCCGGACGGGTTCATCCCGGAGGGTGCGGCGAAGATCTACGACCTGCAGGACCCCACGGCGAAGATGAGCAAGTCCGGCGACAACCCCAAGGGCCTGGTCAACCTGCTCGACGACCCGAAGACCTCCGCCAAGCGGATCAGGTCCGCGGTGACGGACACCGACGGCGAGATCCGCTTCGACCGGGAGAACAAGCCCGGTGTGTCCAACCTGCTGGTGATCCAGTCCGCCCTCACGCGGCGCAGCGTGGACGACATCGTCGCCGACTACCAGGCGGCCGGGGCGCAGTACGGTGCGCTGAAGGTCGACACCGCCGAGGCACTCACGGCGTTCACCACCCCGCTGAAGGCCCGCTACGACGAGTACATGGCCGACCCCGCCGAGCTGCAGCGCATCCTCGACCGGGGAGCCCAGAAGGCCGGCGTCGTCGCCGAGTCCGTGGTCGCCGACGTGTACGGGAAGATGGGGTTGCTGAGGTAGGGGTCCACGTCGCTGGCCATGAACTAGTGTGGTGCCACGGGTACGACCTTTAATACCGACGACCAAGAGACATACACAAGACCAAGAGACATACACAAGAGGAGTCCTTCCGATGGCTCGCACGATCACCGCCTCCGACCGGGATAAGTTGGACGACCACGGCATCGAACGGTCCACGGACGACTCCCCGGGGGCGATCGACCGCTACCGGGACAAGTGGCCGTGGTTCGACCACGTGATGCGCATGAACGAGCGCTACACCGACCAGGGTGGCAACCACTTCGCCGCCGGCATCACCTACTTCTCGGTCCTGTCGATCTTCCCGCTGATCATGCTGGTCTTCGCGACCGTGGCGATGGTCGTGGCCGGCAACGAGGAACTGCTCGACGAGATCATGGACACCGTGACCGAGTCGGCGGGCGGTGAGCTCGGCGACACGATCAACGACATCATCACCCAGGCGATCGACCAACGTGGCAGCGTGTTCGGCATCGGCCTCGTGCTGGCCCTGTGGACCGGGCTGGGGTGGATGGCCAACCTGCGCATGGGTGTCTCCGAGATGTGGAAGGTCCCCGGCAAGGCGGAGAACTTCCTCAAGGGCAAGATCAGCGACCTGGTCGGCCTGTTCGGCCTGCTCATCGCGCTGGCGGTGGCGTTCGCCGTGACCGCGATCGGCGGCGGCGGTTTCACCACGAGTGCGCTGGACGCCATCGGGCTGGGCGACGTCCCCGGCATCAGGTTCATCACCTGGCTGGTGGCCCTGGTCGTGGCGCTGATCGCCAACTGGATCGTCTTCTTCTGGCTGATGCTCTACCTGCCGCGGTACCGCGTCCCGCGCCCGGCGGCGGCCCGTGCCGCGGTGATCGGGGCGGTGGCCTTCGAGGTCATCAAGCAGGTGGCCACGATGATCTTCTCCAACGCGCTGTCCAACCCGGCGGGCGCGGCCTTCGGCCCGGTCATCGGTGTGATGGTCGTGCTCTACCTGGTCTGGCGGGTCACGCTCTACCTCGCCGCCTGGACCGCGACCACCCCGGAGGCGCTGGCGGAGATGGTGCCGGACGCACCGCCCGCCGCGGTCATCCGCGTGCGCCAGGAGGTGCGGCCCGGGGCGCGTTCCCTCAGCCCCGTCGGGATGGTCGGGATCGGCACCGCCGTCGGTGCGGCCGCGGCCGGCCTGCTCGGCCGGGCCCGACGCCGCCGGTAGGTTCCTGCCGCGTTCAGCGGCGCCGGAAGCGCGCCGCGCCCGCGGCGAGCACGCCGAGCAGCAGGACGGCGATGCCGACGCCGGCGATCGCACGCACGTCCACGCCGTCGGGGGAGTCAGAGGCATCGGACGCGTCCTGCGCCGTGGCGTCCTGCGCGGCGGTCTCCTGCGGGGCGGGTTCCTCCTCCGGTGCGTCGAGCGTGCCGATGGACGCGTCGGCCGGGGCGGCGAAGGCGGCGTCGAGAATGGCGCTGGCCTGCTCCGCGGGGCGTCCTGCGGCGATCGTGGAGTTCAGCAGCACCACGCCGAGGGTGCGTCCGTCGCGTTCCGCGGCGACCGAGAAGGTGTGGCGGGCGTTGTCGGTGAAGCCGGTCTTGCCGCCGATCGTGCCCGGGTAGTTGAACAGCATCTCGTTGTCGCTGGAGAGCTCGAAACCCTCCATGTCGTCGTAGCCGGGGAAGTCCATGGTCTCCTGGCCGAGGATCGCGCGGGCGTCCTCCCGCTGGAAGACCTCGCGGTAGATCAGGGCCATGTCGTAGGCGGTGGTCTGCACCCCGGGGCTGTCGAGCCCGTGCACGGTGACCACGCGGGTGGCCTGCGTGCCCAACGAATCGGCCAGCTCCTGCATCTTCGCCACCGTGGCCTCCTGGCCGCCCATGGCCTCGGCGAGCGCGATCGCGGCGTCGTTGCCGGAACGCATCGCCAGGCCCAGCAGCAGCTCACGGGCGGTGTAGCGTCCGCCCGGGCCCACACCCACCTGGGAACCGTCCACGGCCACGGCCTCGTCACTGACCGGGACGACCTGGTCCATGTCGAGGTTGTCCAGCGCGGTCATCAGCAGCAACGCCTTGATGATCGACGCCGGACGGTACAGCCCGTAGGGGTCCTTGGTGGCCAGCACGTCGCCGGAGTCGACGTCGTACACCATGTAGCTGCCCAGGCTGAGCCGCTCCGGCATGTCCAGGCCCGGTGCGGAGACCGGGCCGCACGTGTCGAGCGCCTCGCCGCCGGGGTCCGGACGCTCCACCGTGATCGGCGCCGGGGCGTCCTGCCCCTCGTCCGGCAGTGCGTCGGCGTCGAACGCCGGGGGGAGCTCCGCGGCGAAGGGGCAGCGGTCCGTGTCGAGGAAACGGTCCGGCGGCAACGGGGCGCCCGGGTCGGCGGTCAACGGCAGCCAGTCGTCCTTCTCCACGCCGTTGAGTCCGGTCTCCGCGAAGGCGGGGGCGGCGAGCGGACCGGCGAGGCTGACCGCCAACGACGCGGTGAGGACGGTGGCCGTGAGGGAGCGGCGGCGGGGGAGAGTGTGTGCGTTCATCGGGCACCTATTCTATCGCCAGCGGGGCCGGGCACGGACATCGTGACTGCGCGGGGCTATCCTGGGTCACCATGACTGACCCCCGAGACAGTGAATCCCAGGAATCCCAGGAAGCCCAGCAGGCCACCGTGGACCCGGACGTGATCCGCCGGCTGCCCAAGGTCGTGCTCCACGACCACCTCGACGGCGGACTGCGGCCGCAGACCATCATCGACATCGCCGCGGAGACCGGCTACGAGGGACTGCCGACCACCGACGCCGGCGAGCTGGAGAAGTGGTTCTTCGACGCCGCCAACTCCGGCGACCTGCCCACCTACCTCACCACCTTCGACCACACCACCGCCGTGATGCAGACCCGTGACTCCCTGGTCCGGGTGACCCGCGAGGCCGTCGAGGACCTCGCCGCAGACGGTGTCTGCTACGCCGAGCTGCGCTTCGCCCCCGAACAGCACCAGGCCAAGGGGCTCAGCCTGCAGGACGTCGTCGACGCCACCGTGGAAGGTGCGCGGGCCGGTGAGCGCGCCGTCGCCGAGCGCGGCGGCACCATCCACGCCCGGCTGCTGCTGTGCGCCATGCGCCACGCCGACCGTGCCGCGGAGATCGCCCAGCTCACCGTCGACAACCACGGTGTGGACAGCCCCGCGGACGGCTACGTCGTGGGCTTCGACATCGCCGGTGCGGAGGACGGTTTCCCGCCGTCGAACCACGTCGAGGCGTTCCGTATCCTGCGCGAGAACCTCGTGCCCGTCACCGTCCACGCCGGTGAGGCGGCCGGCGTGGAGTCCATCGCCGACGGCCTGCGTCAGGGTGCCGTGCGCATCGGCCACGGTGTGCGCATCTACGAGGACTTCGACGCCTCCATGAGCGGTATCGCGCTCGGCGAGGTCTCCAGGTTCGTGCGTGACCGGCGCATCCCCCTGGAGATCTGCCCGACCTCGAACACGCAGACCGGTGTGTGCGACACCATCGCCGAGCACCCGTTCAACCTGCTCTACGAACTGGGCTTCACCTGCACGGTCAACACCGACAACCGGCTGGTCTCCGGCTGCACGATGAGCGGCGAGATGATCGCGCTGGCCGAGAACTTCGGCCTGGAGTACTGGCAGTTCCTGGAGATGACGACCAACGCCCTGGACAACGCCTTCTGCGACCAGCCGCTGCGCGCCATGCTGGAGCAGGACGTGATCTACCCGGCCTACGCTGAGATCGGCCGCACCCTGGGCGGTGGCGAGGGGGATGCCGCGGGGCTCACCGGGCTGCACGACGAGTACGACCACGGCCACGCGCATGGTGCGGGTGCCGGCGCCGGCGTCGAGGAGGTCCAGCTGTCGATGGAGAACCTGCGGGCCGAGCTCGCGGAGCTGGGTCTGAGCCTCGACGACGAGGATGACGAAGAAGGCACAGAAGGCACGACCGAGAGCTAGCCGGTCAGCCAGTCCCACCAGCTCTTCTTCAGGGGGACGCCGGGTTCGGCGACGGTGATCTTCAGGTCACCGCAGGTGGCGTGCCCGGTGAGGACGACCACGGGTGCGCCCGGGCTGAGCCGCGGCCCCTGGTCGGCCTTGACGTCGCCGAAGACCAGCGACATCCGGTTCTCCACCCGGATGCCGGGTGGGACGGTGAGCTTCACGTCGCCGAAGATCGAGGTGACGTGCAGATGTGTCGTCGGGGCGGAGAGGGACGCCTCACGCAGGTCGAGCCGGACGTCCCCGAACAGCAGGAAGAGCTTCTCCTGCTCGGCGAGCTGCATGTTGCCGCTGCGTTCGAGGTCGCCGAACCACAGGTTCTGCGAGGGGGAGTTCACCTGGGGGACGCCCGGAGGGGGCCCGACGGTGGGGAAGTCGGGGACCGGGGCCGCTGCCTTGGCGGCGAGTTCCTCGACGTCGCGGTGTCCGTCGTTCCCGGTCACCAGGGCCTCGAGCCGGTCGAAGCGCTCGACGTCGGTGGTGGACCAGACCGCGTCGCTGAGTTCGGAGAACTCGGTCAGGTCGATCCGTCCCTGTCCCACGGCCAACGTGAGGGCGTCGTTGAGGCGGTGGCGGCGCTCGTCGGTGATGCGGTCGGGGAGGGGATCCATGGTTTCAGGGTAGCTGTAACCCAGGACACGGTGGGCGCGGCGGGAGTCTGCTCCCACCTTGAGCCCTCAGGTCGTCGCGGGGCCTGGGAATCGACCTGAGGGCTCGAGGTGGCGGCGGAGTGGTCGGGTCGGGCGGGGAAAGGGGGACCGGCTCGCCCCACCGCAGGTAGAGCCACCTGAACCGATCAACTGTATCGGTAAAGCTGCAGGTCAGCCGGTTTGACTTAACCGCTTCAGAGGCATTGACTAGCGCATTGTGACTTTCAAGAAGCGGCTCCGCACCGTCCTGACCGCCGCCACCGCGACCGTCGGACTGACCACAGCACTCGCCGTCGCCGGCTGCTCCGCCACCGGTGGCGCACCCCGTGCCTCGGACGGGGAGGGAGGCGGCGGCACCGTCGACACCCCGCGCTACGTGGTCTCCATGGTCAGCCACGGTGCCCCCGGCGACACCTACTGGGACCTCGTGCGCAAGGGCGCGGAGGACGCCGCCAAGAAGGACAACATCGAGCTGCGCTACAGCTCGGACCCGCAGGCGCCGAACCAGGCCAGCCTGGTGCAGTCCGCCATCGACTCCGACGTCGACGGCATCGCGCTGACCATGCCCAACGCCAACGCCATCGGTCCGGCCGCCCAGCGCGCCGTGGACGCGGGCATCCCCGTCGTCGGCCTCAACGCCGGCATGGAGGACTACGAGCGCTACGGACTCACCGGCTTCTTCGGTCAGGACGAGGCCGTCGCAGGCCAGAAGGCCGGTGAACGTCTCCAGGAGGAGGGGGCGAAGAAGACCCTGTGCGTGGTCCATGAACAGGGCAACTCCTCCCAGGAGGCCCGCTGCGCCGGCATCGACGAGGGCCTCACCGACGGCTCCGTGGAGATCCTCTACGTCAACGGCCAGGACCTCACCTCGGTGAAGTCCACCGTGCAGTCCAAGCTCGCCCAGGACAACTCCATCGACTGGGTCATGGGCCTGGTCACACCGGTCTCCCTCGTCGTCGCCGACGCGGCCGAGGCCACCGGCGCGGACGTCAACATCGGCACCTTCGACACCAACGCCGAGCTCGTCCCCGCGATCCGCGACGGACGGGTCAGCTTCGCCGTCGACCAGCAGCCCTACCTGCAGGGCTACATGGCCGTCGATGCCCTGTGGCTGGCCAAGCGCAACGGCACCACTGTCGGCGGCGGGCGTCCGGTGTACACCGGTCCGAGCTTCGTGGACGAATCCAACATCGACACCATCGCCGACGCCGCGAAGGAGGGCCTGCGATGATCGGGACCCGACTGACCTCCCTGCTGCGCCGCCCCGAGTTCGCCAGCCTCATCGGCGCGGTGGCGATCTTCATCCTCTTCCTCGTCGTCGCCCCGAGCTTCCGCTCCCTGGACGCGGTCGCCACCGTGCTCTACACGTCCTCCACGCTGGGCATCGTGGCGCTGGCCGTGGGCCTGCTGATGATCGGTGACGAGTTCGACCTGTCGACCGGCGTCGCGGTGACCACCACGGCACTGGCGGCCACGATGATCGCCTACAACTTCCACCTGCAGACCTGGGTCGGCTCGCTGCTGGCACTGCTCATCGCCCTGGCCATCGGCTTCTTCAACGGGTGGATGGTCACCCGCACGGGCATCCCCAGCTTCCTGATCACCCTGGCCACCTTCCTCATGCTGCAGGGGCTCAACCTCGCGGTCACGAAACTGGTCAACGACCAGGTCGCCACCCCGGTGATCTCCGACATGCAGGGCTACGAGTTCTGCCGCCGCCTCTTCGCCGGCTCGGTCCACGTCTTCGGCGTGACCGTGCAGGTCACCGTGTTCTGGTGGCTGCTGTTCGTCGCGGTGGCCAGCTGGGTGCTGTTCAAGACCCGGTTCGGCAACTGGATCTTCGCCGTCGGCGGGAACAAGGACGCCGCCCGCGCCGTGGGCGTTCCCGTCGACCGGGTGAAGATCATCCTGTTCATGACCGTCGCCGCGTCCTGCTGGTTCGTCGGCCAGCACAACCTCTACCAGTTCGACTCCATCCAGGCCGGTCAGGGTGTGGGCAACGAGTTCCTCTACATCATCGCCGCCGTCGTCGGCGGGTGCGCGATGACTGGCGGCAAGGGCACCGCCGTGGGTACCGCCATCGGCGCCCTGATCTTCGGCATGACCAACCAGGGCATCGTCTACGCCGGCTGGAACCCCGACTGGTTCAAGTTCTTCCTCGGCGGAGTGCTGCTCCTCGCCGTGCTCGCCAACAACTCCTTCTCGAAGTACTCGGAGGCCCGACAGTGACCAACCCTGAGACCGCCCCCGTAATCGAGCTCCGCGGCGTCGGCAAGAGCTACGGCTCCTTCCGCGCCCTCGACGACATCAACCTGTCCGTGCGGGAAGGCAGCGTCACCTGCGTCCTCGGCGACAACGGTGCGGGCAAGTCAACCCTGATCAAGACGCTCGCCGGACTGCACGGCCCCACCGACGGCGAGATCCTCGTCGACGGAGAGCCCGTGAACTTCGCCAAACCGCGCGACGCACTGGACCACGGCATCGCGACCGTCTACCAGGACCTCGCCGTCGTCGGGCAGATGCCCGTGTGGCGCAACTTCTTCCTCGGCCAGGAGATGACCGGACGCTTCGGCGTCCTGCGCGAGGCGCAGATGCGCGAGATCACCGCCGAGCGCCTGCAGCGCATGGGCGTCGACCTGAAGGACGTCTCGGTGCCGATCGCCTCGCTGTCCGGAGGCCAGCGCCAGGTGGTCGCCATCGCGCGCGCCCTGTACTTCGGTGCGCGCGTCCTGATCCTCGACGAACCGACCGCCGCCCTCGGCGTGAAACAGTCCGGCATGGTGCTGAAGTTCATCGCCGCCGCCCGCGACGAGGGCGTCGGGGTCATCCTGATCACCCACAACCCGCACCACGCGTACCTGGTGGGGGACCATTTCGTCCTGCTGAACCTGGGTGGCAGCGTGCTCGACGCCGCACGCGACGAGGTCACCCTCGAGCAGCTCACCCTGGAGATGGCCGGTGGCGGGGAACTTGATTCCCTGGCGCACGAGCTCGAACGGTAGGACCATGTCGGTATGACGTTTCCCAGCCTGCTGCCCGGCCAGGTCCTCATCGACGACCAGATCGGCCACCGGATCGCGCTCAACCCCGGTCAGTCGATCACCCTCGGCCGCGCCGCGGAGTTCCCCCTCGGCTCCGACGACGAGTTCATGCACCGCCGTTTCCTGCAGGTCTGGGACTCCGACGGCACCTGGATGATCACCAACCTCGGCGGACGCCTGGCGGCCAACATCCAGCCGCGGGCGAGGAACTCCTTCAGCCAGATCCGTCTGGGACGCGGGGCGAGCCTGCCGCTGCCGCTGGGGGAGTCCGCGGTCGTCTTCGCCACCTCGGTGACCACCTACGAACTCGACCTCACCGTCGCCGCGACGCTGCGTCCGCCAGCCGGGACGTCCGCCACGGGCCCCGCCGCCGGGGCGCCCCTGACCGTCGGGGAGCTGATCTTCAACGAGGAACAGGTCCGCCTCCTGTGCGCCCTCGCCGACCCCCTGGTCCGCCGTCCCGGGACGGACCTGTCCGAGGTGCCGACCGTGAGGGACCTGGAGCAGACCCTGGGATGGTCGCAGAAGAAGGTGAACACCAAGATCGACTACCTCTCCAAGGCCCTCGGGAACAGCGGGGTGACCGGATTCTCCGTCCGCAACGGCAATGCCCCGACCAGGCGCCTTGCATTGGCCAGGTATGCTCAGGAAAACTACTGGTCTCTCAGGAAACAACACTGAACGGTCCCCGGACACGGAGGCTGGCGAGAGGACCGCGAAGACACGGAGGAGACGGAGTGGGGAACAACGACTGGGGCACGCCTGCGCCCGGCGGCAACCCCTGGCGGCAGGAACCCGGTGCCGGGAACACAGGGAACACAGGGAACACAGGTAAGTCAGGCCGCGCAGGTGGGCTCGCCACCGGCATCATCGTGGCGGCCGTGGTCGCGGTCGTCGCGGTCGTCGTGGTCGTCGGGCTCGCCGTCGCAGGCATGCTGGCCTGGAACAACACCACCGACGACGCGTCCGACGACGGCGGCTCCCCGCTGCAGTTCACCGCCGTCCCCGAGCCGGAGGTGACGAGCGAGACGAGCGAGACCCCGACGTCCGTCCGGTCGCCGGAGCCCAGCACGTCCAGCGCACCGACCACCTCCAGCACGCCGACCACCACTAGCTCACCCGGCACCCCGTCGGACCTGAGCCCGCGGGGATGGCGCGGCGTGAGCGCGGCGTCCTGCAACTCCAGCGACGAGTGGGTCTACGCCGGGACCAACGGCGAGGACTACGCGGTGGTCTGCCGTGTCGGGGAGCGCGGCGACCTCTACTACCGGGGCTTCTACAACGACCGGTCCGCCGAGTACGACATCGACATGGGCCGCGTCAGCGCGGGACGGTGGGTGACCCGCTCCCTCGACGGCAACGGTTCCCGCGTGGAACTCACCGGGTCGGGCGTCCGGGTCATCGACGGCAGCGGCGACGAGGTGTCCTCCCGCGACTTCACCTGGAGCTCCGAGGACGCCGGGTGAGCGGCTGGGGAGAGACCGGCGCGGACGGTCCAGCCGGTCCCGCCGGTCTCGCCGCCGAGCTCGAGTCCCGGCACAACCTCACCGACCTCACCCCGGTCGGCCGGGGCGGCATGGGGCACGTCTACCGCGCCTACGACCGGGGGCTGCACCGCTGGGTGGCGGTGAAGGCGATCCGTCCGGAGATCGTCGGGCCAGGCGGGCCCGGCGCCGGTGACGGCTACCAGCGGTTCCTCGCGGAGATGAGGACGCTGGCCACGATCCGCCACACCTCGGTGGTCAACATCCACTACGCCGACTCCGCAGACGCGACGTCGACCACCGGTACGGCCGCCTACTTCGTCATGGACTACGTCGACGGCGGTGACCTCGCCGAGGCGCTGGAGGAACGTCGCGGCACCGGACGGCGCTTCAGCGTCGACGAGGCGTGCCGCATCCTGCGTCCCGTCGCCGAGGCCCTGGACCACATCCACCACCGCTCGCCGCCGGTGGTGCACCGCGACCTCAAACCGGCGAACATCCTGCTTCCCCGCGACCCGCACGGCAGCGTGGGCACGACGGCACTGCTCACCGACTTCGGCATCAGCATCGCCGGCGACGACACCCGGGTGACCTCCACCGGCATGGTGATCGGCACGGAGAAGTACATGGCCCCGGAGATCTTCACCATGGCCACCACCTACGGCGCACACAAGGTGGACTACAGTGCGGCGACCGACCGCTACGCACTCGCGCTGATCGCCCTGGAGATGCTCACCCTCACCGCGTTCCGCGACACGATGTCCACGGCCGCGTGGCGGGGCGAGCGGACACTGCCCACGCTCACCCCGGACGCGCTGGCACCGCAGGACGGCCCGGCCGCCCCGCACCTCACCGCGGTGCTGCGCCGGGCGCTGGACAACGACCCCGGGCGCCGGTACCCGACCGCCGTGGCGTTCCTCGACGCGCTCGCCGACCCTGCCGCTCCCGCCGCCCCTGTCTCCGCCAACCGGCAGGACGCGCCGACGCGCGAGGTGCCGGTGAACTGGGCGGCGGCGCCGTCGCCGGCTGCGTCCGGGGCGTCCGTCCGGCGCAACGCGGCGCGCACGCCCGTCGTCGTGCTCGGCGTCCTCGCGCTGCTGGCGGTGGTCGGCGTCGGCGGGTTCCTGGGATACCGCCACGTCGTGACGCCGGCGTGGGACGCCGACGACGCCAGGATCGTCAACGCCTTCCCCTCACTCCTGCCTGAGCGGCAGGGGCAGAGCGGATGGCAGGGGATGACCTGCGACAGCGGCGAGCCCCGCGGCGAGGAACAGGCCCGCGTGACCTGCCGCGGCGACGGACTGACCATGGCCGTCGTCGACTTCGGCAGCGAGGAGGTCCGGGCGTCCTACGTCCCCGCCGAGGGGGCTGCACCGTTCGAGTACGACGGATGCCGGATCAGGACGGTCGATGCCGCCGAGACCGGTGGGGCGATGTCGGTGTTCCCGGAGTCCGCGGACCGTACCCGGTACGCCATGCTGCTGACCGGGGAGGCCGTGGACGAGGCGTCCTCGGCGCTCGACGTCATCCAGGGCATGCCCGTATGCTGATCGGCTGGAGAGGTGAGGGCTCACCGGATTCCAGGTATTCGATTCCAGGTATTCGATTGCCAGACTGATGTATTAGAGTGCCCCTGAACGCCCCAGAGACGGACCAGAGACGGTCCAGTGACGGACCAGAAACGGCCGATAGAGACAAGGACTCCCATGGCGAACTACGACCTGTACACCGAACTTCAGCTCGACAAGGACATGCCGCCGCGGGAGATCGCGGAGGTCCTCGACTCCCGCCTGTCCGACCTGCGCGGTCGGGGATTCAGCGGTGACTCGCCCGAGGTAGACCAGATGCAGACCGCCAGGGCGATCCTCGGAGACCCGTACAAGCGCGACCTCTACGAGGCCGCCCTCAACGGGCCGCAGGACGACGTCGTCAACATCCGGTGGCTGCACGACCTCGCGGACACGCAGTCGCCGAACGTGTCCGGCGGATACGACCTCGTCGGGCAGGGTGTCGACCCGGACGTCACGCGGGAGAATCCTGTCGTGTCGGAGCAGGAACCGCTGATCGGCCAGGACGCCCCGGATCTGGGCGAGTCCCCCACGGAGACCGTGCAGGACGCCCCCGACTATCAGGACGACCCGGACAACCAGGATGCGCAGGACGCGCCGGCGCCGAACTCGTGGCAGCAGCCCGCTGCGTCCTCTGTGCCCGGTGGCTACCGCGGGCCGCAGCACGCCGCACCGAACAACCAGTTCCAGCAGGCGCCGGGTCAGGCACCAGGTCAGGCACAGGGACAGGCGCAGCGCCAGACCCCGCAGCTCGACACGAGCACCTGGGGCGTCGGGTCGCGGTCCCGCAGCGAGTCGAAGCTGTACCTCTCGCTGCTGGCGGTCATCGTCGTCGGCATGATCTACCCGCTCATCGTCCTGCTGACCGCCGGAGCCAGCGACGTGAACGCCGGGCTGTCGGTGATGAAGGCCACGCTGTTCACCCTCGCGCACGTCGCCGCCTGGGTCAGCATCAACGAGATCATCTGGGGCGTGCGCAAGATCGTGGCGCCCGACAACCGTTCGGAGCAGTAGCTTGACGGACACCGGCACGCAGGACGCGACGGCGACCCCGTCGAAGGGGCGGGTGGCGCTCGGCCAGGCCCACGCGTTGGCGACCCACCACCTGGTCGTCGCCGCGGCGACGGGTGTACTCGCCCTGCTGGCGGTAGTCGGACTCGCCCTGCCCTGGGGCAGGACCGTGATCACCGCGGCCACGGCCGGGGCGACCGGCTCGACCGGCGCTGAGGACTCCGACATGGTGTTCACCATCTCCGGCTTCGGTACGGTCACCGGTGCGTTCCACTCGATCGGGCTGCAGGAGACCTGGGTGGACGCGACGCTCCTGTCGCTGGCCTGTGGTCTGCTTCTCCTCGTCCTGGCTGCGGCCGTGCTCATCGGATTCACCGCGCTGCGTCGTATCGCTTCGGTGGTGGTCGCCGTCTGCGGAGCAGGTTTCATCGGGTACGCGGTCTACGGGCTGGTCACGGCACTGGGGGTCGACGACGAACTCTTCTCGACCGACGGCGGACCCAGCGGGCAGGACGCTGAGATCCTGCGGGCCCTGCTCGATTCCGTCCGCACGACGACGGGCCCGGGGGAGTACGTGGTGCTCGTCGCCGGCATCCTGCTGCTGGCGCTGGGGGCGTACTTCGCGCTGCGCTCGTCCTACCCCTGGTCGGCGGCACGTGGGGAAGTCCGGTCGTGACTCCCGGCGGGCGGCAGAGCCCGTGGATTATCGTCGGTATCATCGCCGGTGTCGTCGGCATCCTGGTGCTGGTCGCCGCGCTCGTGCTGGCGTTGACACTGTGGTCTGCGCGTTCGGGGGAGGACGCGACTGCCGCGGACGACGCCGCCCTCGAGCTGACCTCGGTGCAACGCTCGCCGGAGTCTGAACAGGCGTCGGAGACGTCCTCCCCGGACGCGACGCAGGACACCGAGACCGTCACGGTCACCGCCGGGCAGGCCGAAACCCGAACCCAGCCGGAGTCCCCGTCTGAGTCTGAGCCGGAACCCCAGCCGGAACCCCAGTCGGAGCCGGACGACGGATTGGCGTGCGACGGCCGTGGGGTGCTCATCGTCTCCTCGGTGATGGGGAATAGCCCCACCTTCCGTTCGGAGGTGGACGGCGCGGTCGCGGCCAACCCGGGGGCGGTGTTGCTGGAGCCCGGGCACTGTCCCTCCCTGAGGCCGGGCGTGGACGGCACGACGGTCCACCCGGTCGTCGTCGACTACGGCGACGACCGGGAGGCGTTGTGCGCTGCCGCTGCGGCGACCCCGGGGAGCAACGCCCGGCTGCTGGACGGGGACACCTCCTACTCCAGCCCGTGCTGAGGCGTCACGGCGGATCCCCGCTGGTCGTCGTGTCCTTGTCCTTGCTCCCGTTGCTCCCCGGTTTCTTCTCTCCCGTCCTCTTGCGCAGTTGATCACGGTAGAGGCGGCGCCTCGCGGCACCGGGGTGGCGGCGCACCGTGGGGTGGTCGTTGTGTACGGCGGTCCGTGTCGGGTCCTCGCCGACGGGCGGTGTCCAGATGACCCGGCGCCCTGTGCCGTCTTCGGCGGTGACGGTCCACCACCGGTCCGGGTTGGTGCGGGAGTCGTCCACCCGGGCGTGCATGGCGGGTGAGACCAACGTCAGGTTGTCGAGGTCGGTCGCGCCGCCGGCGCTCCACCCGTCGATGTGGTGGACGTGGCAGTGCGCGGGGGCGCTGTCGGTGCCCGGTGCCGAACTGATGCCCTCCTCGCCGACGAGGGCGAGGTACTGGTCCAGGCTCCCCAGTCTGCGGGAGCGGCCGAAGCACAGCGTGCGGCCGTCCACGCCGAGAACCTGCAGGCAGGTCTCCAGGCGGTCGGTGTCCTCCAGCAACGTCGCGGCGGGGACGTGCACGCCCACGTCCGTCAGCGCTGTGCCGGTCCGTGCGATCAGCTGTTCGACCGGCATGACCGCGACGATGGTCGTCGCACCGCGGCCGGGGTTCAGGGCCCGTCCGGGGCCGTAACCGGCGTGGACGGCGGCGGCGAGCGCGTCGTGACGCCGCTGCTCCGGGGTGCGGTCGTCCTCGGCGGCGGCGTCCTCGTCCAGGAGGTCGCCGGTCTTGGCGTGGTCCGCCATGAGACGCTGCATCGACGCCGCGAGGTGCGGGGTCAGGGTGCCGCGGATCGGTGTCATCCCGTCCACGCCCTGCCGCCCGAGCGTCAGCGACCTCATCCTGCGGTGGTCCTTCTCGGTGTAGGGCTCGTCGGCCCCGACGAGGTCCAGGAGGAAGTTGCGTAAGGAGTCGAGGATGTCCGGCCCCTGCTTCCTGGCGAGGTCGGCGACGGGTTCGTCGGCGATGCGCGTGATCTCCGGCTGGATCGCGGCCGGCAGCGCCCGGATCTGACGGTCGACTTTCTCCACCCCGGCGGCGTCGAGGAGGCCTTCACCGACCAGTTCTGTCAGGTGCGGCATGTGCTCGACGTGCGGCGCGGTGGGGTCCGGCCCCCACGGGTCCGGCCGTTCGGCGGTGCGGGACCAGCCGGTGAGACGGGTCTTCGCGTCCCGCAGCGTCGTGTTGAGGATCTCGCTCAGTGCACGGGCACGTCGCTGTGGTCCGGCGGGGAGGTCCGCCTCGTGGGCGGAGATGAATGAGGAATCGGCCAGGGCCAGCTTCTTCCTGGCCCGTTCGAGCTTCTGCACGGCCTGCAGCCGGGAGGACTCGTCCATCCTCGACCAGGTCTCGGGGCCGTGGGCGATGACGTCCTGCACCGCGGAATCGAGCCGGTCCAGCGCCTCGCACAGGTCGGTGGTCGACCCGACCAGACCTGCAGGTGGTTCCGTCTCCGACATCCCCGCCGCCCCTCTCGATCATGTGTTCCGTTGGCCCGCCCTACATGAATCTTCTATCTGCCAACTAACAGTAATGTTCGAAAAGGTGTTCGTCAAGGGTTCTGCGCGAGAAAGTTTCCCGGGCCTCAGAAGTCTCAGAACCGTCAGAACTTGGTGAAACGGCCGGTCAGGTTCTCCTCCAGACGCGTCCACCCGTTCGCCTCCTCGTCGAAGGGGGGCGTCGGGGTCGCCGCGGAGGGGGACCCCAGCATGTAGGCGATGTAGTCCTGCAGACGCGGGTAGGCGAGGAGCACCTTGTTGACCCCGTCGTCCTGCGCCCAGTCGGCGGCGTCGGCCAACAGCTCGTACGCCCGGCCCAGCTGCTCGGTGTCGACGGCCTCGATACCCTCGGTGATGTCGGAGCGCAGCCCGGTGAACCCGTAGACGTTCGACGGGTGGACCTCCACCTCCAGCTCCCCGGCGTTGGCCAGGGTCACCAGGTCGCCCCAGGTCTCCATCTCCGCGAGGTCGTGGTCGCGTGCGTCGACGATCCAGCGCACCAGTGACCGGGAGGACGGGAAGGTGTTGATCTCCCCGCGGTGACCCAGGAACACCGGGGAGCGGTCGCCCACGTAGCAGCGCAGGGTGTAGACCGTGGTCCCGTCGACCGTGATCCGGATCGGGTCGATGCCCGCCCGGCCCCAGGGGGTGGCGTCGTACGGGTCGGCCGCGTCCTCGTCTGCGCCTTCCTCGTCCGAGCCTGCCGCGGCACCTGCAGCACCTGCGGTGCCAGCGATCTCCTCGTCGGCCTTCTCGTCCGCCCCTGCCTTCTCTCCGGCCTCCTCCTTCTCGGCGGCGGCGTCGATGCGCGCCTGCGCGTCGGCGACGAGCGCCTCGGCGTCCTCCCCGAGATCCGGGGTGACCAGTGCCTCGTCGACGTCGTCGGTGAGCTCGACCCAGTTGTCACGCACGGTCAGTCCCACGCTCGACCACTCGGCCAGCCCGTTCTCCCCGGCGTAGTGGTCCTGGCCGCGGCTGACGTTGGACAGCACGGAGTAGGAGTGGAACCACCGGTTGATGCGGTTGATGCCGCACACGACGCCGAGCGAGCGCAGCACCTGGAAGGCGTTGGCCACCGTCCGGGTGTTCTCGAAGGACGGACGGCCGGCCAGGTTGTTGGGGAGTTCGACGAAGCTGATCCGTCCGCCCTTGCGCGGGGTCACGCGCGCTTCCGCGCCGTCCATGAAGGACGCCCAGGCGGGGTGGTCCGCCAGGTCGTGGGCGGACGTCGAGGTGATGCAGGCCAGCAGTTCCGCCGGCGAGTTGAACGCGAAGACCCCGGACTCGTCGCCGAGGAACGCCTGCCACTGTTCGCCGCGCGACACCCAGCCTGGGGCCCACAGCGTGTAGTACGTGCCGGCGGTGGTCTCGAGCTCGAGGGTGACGATTCCGTTGTCTGCCATGACGACAGATTTTAGCGGGAAGCGTGGCCCGGGTCGATGACCGGACCACCGTGTGCACCGGTGGAGGTGAACAGCTCCGCCTTCAGCACCGGTGGCACGGTCGGCGGTGGTTCGCCGAGGAACTGCTCGACGTTGTATTCGGCGCTGGCCGGCGTGGTGACGATCCTGGCCAGGCCCCGGCGCTGCGACCGTCGGCCCAGCCGGCCCCTGCCCGTGTTGTCGTGGGTCATCGTGGTCTCACCCTCCTCAGGCGGTCGGCCGGTAGAAGCCGAGGAAACCCATGCCGATGTTCTCGGTGCGTACGGGGTTGACCTGCACCGGGTCGCCGGCCTCGATCATCTGCCCGTCGCCGGTGACCATGGCGACGTGGCCGTCCCACACCACGAGGTCGCCGGGGGCGAGGTCGTCGGCGCCCACGGGGGTGCCGACGGCCTGCTGGTCGGCGGTGCGCGGGATGTCGACCCCGGCCTGCCCGTAGGCCCACTGGGTCAGTCCGCTGCAGTCCACGCCGGTGGCCGGTGACGTGCCTCCCCACACGTAGGGCGTGCCGATCGCGGACTTCGCCGCCTCCACGGCCGCCGCGGCCTGCGGGGTGGGTGCGCCTGCCACGTCGGACACGTCGGATACGTCGGACGCTTCGGCGCCGACGGCCACCTCCGGCGGTGGGGACCCCGGGGACCCAGGCGACGCCGATGTCGCGGACGCCGGGGCGTCCGGTGACGGCGGCACCGTGGGTAGCGCGGCGTCGGTGACGTCGACGCGGGTGGTGAGTTCGGCGAGCTCGGCACCGAGGAGGTCCAGGCGTTCCTGGGCGCGGGCGAGGTGCAGGCAGGCGATCTGCAGCGCGGCGGCGGGGGCGCCGGGGGAGAGCGGGGCACCGACGACCGCCACCATGATCTGTCGGATGCACTGCTCGACGATGAGCGTGATGTCCGCCGCCGCGCGTCCGGTCGCCGCCGTCGCCTCCTGCGCCACGGCCTCGACCTCCCCGGCCAGGCGGAGGATCTCGGTGGTGTCGGTGCCTGCCCCGGTGAGCCGGTCGACGGCGACGCTGCCCGCGGTGCCGCGCAGCGCGGCGTCCACCAGCCCGGGGAGCTGGTTCGCCAGCTGGCCGGCCAGGTCGGACGTGCCGGCGTCCACCAGCAGGGCGGCGAGCGGGTGGTTGCCGGCGGACGCCGCCGTTGGCACGAGCCGGCGCACGGGTTCGACGAGGCTGAGCAGGTCGGTCATGCCCCGGGCCCCTGCCAGGTGCCCGAGAAGGCCGCCGCGGAGCCGGCCTCGCCGGCCGCCAGGTCCACCGCGGTGGTCGTCAGCGAGGAGGCGCTGGCACGGTAGAAACCGGAGAACCCCGCCAGGGCGTCCGCCTGCCGCCCGCGGGCGCGCTGCAGCGCGGCGACCAGCCCCGCGGCCTGCGGGACGAGGGCCGGGAGCACGGGCGGGACGGCCGGGCCATCGCCGGACGCACCGGTGGTGAGCAGGTCGGCGACACGATCGGCGCGGGACGCGGCGGAGGTCAGTGCCTCCACGTCCGCCACCAGGCCGGTCGCTGCGTGGGTCGGGGACTCGTGTGCGGGTGCCATGGTGAGAGAGACTCGCCGGCGGGCTCGGAGGTTCCCCGCACCGTGGGCTATTTTGGAGGGTATGGAGGATTCACAGCGAACCAGGCAGACCGGTGCGTCCGGCACGGCGTCGAGCGGGATGGAGGTCGTGCAGGTCGACCACCCGCTGGCCGCCTCACGGCTGACGATCATGCGCGACGCCCGCACCGACAACGTCGCCTTCCGCGGCGCACTCGCCGACCTCGGCGCGATGCTGGTCTACGAGGCGTCCCGCGACCTGCCGACCGAGGAGTTCTCCGTGGAGACCCCCGTGGCGATGGCGACGGGGCGGCGTCTGGCGAATCCGCCGATCGTCGTGCCGATCATCCGCGCCGGGCTCGGCATGATCGACCCCGCGCTCTCGATGATCCCCGACGCGCAGGTCGGTTTCCTGGGCATGGCGCGCGACGAGCAGACCCACGAGCCCGTGCCCTACCTCGAGGCCCTGCCGGACGACCTGTCGGACCGCACCGTGTTCCTGGTGGACCCGATGCTCGCCACCGGTGGTTCCCTGCTGCACGGTCTGCGCCTGGTCGCCGAGCGTGGCGCGACGGACATCGTGGTGGTCTGCATGGTCGCCGCGGTGCCGGGTGTGGAGGCGGTGCGTGACTCCGGCTACCCGGTGAAGCGCCTGGTCACCGCCACTGTCGACCCCGAGCTCGACGACAACGCCTACATCGTCCCCGGCCTCGGCGACGCCGGCGACCGGCTCTACGGCCCCCGCAACATCGACCTGAGCTAGTCGCGGGGCTAACTACCCGGCACAGCCTGGCGCACCGTGGTGGCGAGACCGGCCAGCGCGGACTCCACCGCAGCGGTCCCGTCGTCCGTCCCGCCGGCCACCTGGAGGTAGAACTTCGCCTTCGGCTCCGTGCCGGACGCCCGGGCGATGACCCGGTACCCCAGGCCGTCGTCCGACGTCCAGGTCAACCGCACGCCGGACGCCGCGTTGGTGCCGTCGAGTGGTTCGACGTCCGTCCCGCGCGCGTCCCGACCGGCCGCCAGACCCGCCGGCGGCGACTGCGCCCAGTCGGCGACCAGCGTCGCGGCGTCCTGCGTGGAGTCGCAACGTACCGGGACCTGCGCTGTGCGCACCGGTCCGAACTCGGCGTCGAGCCGGTCGAGCTCGTCCTGCAGTGAGGCGCCGTGGGCCTTGAGTTCCGCGGCCCAGGTGGCGGCGAGCAGCGCGGTGGCGAAACCGTCCTTGTCGGCCACGACCTGCGGGAACGGGCAGGTGCCGATCGCCTCCTCGTAGGCGTAGGCGAGCTCGCCGTCGGTATCGTCGGCGGCGCGGGCGAGGTTCTTGAACCCGGTCATCGTCTCGCGGAACTCCCAGCCGCGGGCCGCGGCGATGCGTCCCAGCAGGCAGGACGACACCACCGTCGTCGCGACGACGGGCTTGTTCCCTGTGCTGCCAGTGCCCTCAGCGCCATTGTGCTCCAGCGCCCGCTGCGCGAGCAGCGGACCGGTCTCGTCGCCGCGCAGCATCCGGTAGCCCAGCGGCGCCGAGGCGTCCGGGATGCCGAGCATGCAGCGGTCGGCGTCCGGGTCGAGCGCGACCAGCAGGTCAGGACGTTGCGAGGGCGGCGCGGCGGACGCCTGCGCCAGCAGCAGGTCGCACGCTCCCGGCTCCTCGGGGTTGGGGAAGTCGACGGTGGGGAACTCGGGGTCGGGCCAACGCTGCGGCACCACCGTGTCCGGCCGGTTGAACCCGGCGCTGCGGAACGACTCCTCCAGCGTGCTGCCACCCACCCCGTGCAGGGCGGTGTAGAGGACCCGCAGGTCGCGACGCGCCGCGAGCACCTTCCCCTCGCCGGACGCCAGGGGTGCGGCGACGGCGGAGACGTAGCCGTCGACCGCCCCGAGGTCCAGCGACACCGTGGTGGAGCGGGGCACGTCCGGCGCGGAGGGCTGGTCGTCGATGTGCGCCTCGATCTCCCGGTCCGCCGGGCTGACCAGCTGCGAGCCGCCGGCGAGGTAGAGCTTGTAGCCGTTGTCGCCGCGCGGGTTGTGGCTCGCGGTGATCTGCACGCCCGCGTCGAGCCCACGGTGCTTCACCAGCCACGCGATGACCGGGGTGGGCGCCGGGTGGGCGATCAGCGTGACGTCGAACCCCGCCCCGGCGAAGGTCTCCGCCGCCGCACGCGCCATGGCGTGTGAGCCGTACCGCGAGTCGTAGCCGACGGCCACGCTGACGGGACCGTCCTGTCGCCCCTGCCGCCCCTGCCGCTCTGTCAGCCAGGCGGCGACCCCGCCGGTCGCCCGCGTCACCGTGGACACGTTCATCCGGTCCGGCCCCGAGCCCACCGGGGCGCGCAGACCTGCCGTGCCGAACCTCAACGTGCCGCTCATCGTGTGGCCTCCGTTTCTGTTGTGTCTGAGAGCCTTTCGAGCAGCGTGCGCAGCAGCCCGCCGACCTCCGCCGCGGACGCGGCACCCGCGGCGAGTACCTCCTCGTGGTCGAGCGGTTCGCCGGTGATGCCGGCCGCCAGGTTCGTCACCAACGACAGGCCGAGGACCTCGAGGCCCTCGGCACGGGCCGCGACGGTCTCGTGCACCGTGGACATGCCGACCAACCCGGCGCCGAGGGTGCGCAGCATGCGGATCTCCGCCGGCGTCTCGTACTGCGGACCGGGCATCATCGCGTACACGTCCTCGCGTGTGCCCGGACGCAGCTCGCGGACCAGGGCACGCAGGGCAGGGGAGTAGGCGTCGACGAGGTTGACGAAGTCCGCGCCCACCAGCGGGGTGCGTCCGGTCATGTTGAGGTGGTCGCTGATCAGCACCGGCTCCCCGACCTCCATGCCCTCGGCGAGCCCGCCGGCGGCGTTGGTGAGCACCAGCCGCCGGACGCCACACGCCGCGGTGGTGCGCACCGCGTGCACCGTCCGCCACAGCGGGTGCCCCTCGTAGGCGTGGGTGCGTCCCAGCATCACCAGGACGCGCAGCCCGCCGACCTCCAGGCTGCGCACCGTGCCGCCGTGCCCCTCGGCCGTGGGCGGCAGGAAACCGGGCAGCTCGGCCATCGGGAACTCGGTCACCCCGCCGGCCCCGTCCCCGCCGCACAGCACGTCGGCGGCGGGACGCCACCCCGAGCCGAGCACGACGGCGACGTCGTGGGAGTCCCGTCCCGTCCTGCGCGCGATCTCCGTGGCCGCCCGGCGGGCGGTCGCGGCCGGGTCCGGTGTGACGTTCGTGTCCTTCGTGTCGGTCATACGGCCCAGCATAGGGCGCGGCGGGTGTCAGGTGGCCCGGGGTAGGAGAGGAGGGGCACAGTGACTAGAGTGGTGAGGATGGCCGGGAACGGCTGTCCCGCCGCAGCATCCCGACACGATCTTCACCTTGAAGGAGCACCGCCCCAGTGGCCTCAGAGAGCACCCTCGGTTCCGCCGACTCCGTCCCGGTGGCCGACGCCGTCGCCGCCTGGACCGTCGACAACCACGACACGGTGATCGGCTGGCGGCGCCACCTTCACTCCCACCCGGAACTGTCCCACCGCGAGACCGCGACCACGCAGTTCATCGTCGACCGGCTCACCGACGCAGGCCTGTCGCCGCGACGGCTCCCGGGCACCGGGGTCACCGTCGACATCGGCGGGCAGGGGACACGGGACGCCGACCCCGCGATCGCCTTCCGCGCCGACATCGACGCCCTTCCACTCAACGAGGTCACCGGCCTCGACTTCGCCTCCACCACCACCGGTGTGATGCACGCCTGCGGCCACGACATCCACACCACCGTGGTGCTCGGCCTGGCCTGCGCGCTGGCGGAGTACGACCGCGACCACGGCCTCACCCAGCGGGTACGCTGCATCTTCCAGCCCGCGGAGGAGGTCCTCGACGGTGGGGCGACCGACGTCATCCGCGCCGGTGCCCTCGAGGGCGTCAGCCACATCTTCGCCGTGCACGCCGAGCCGAAGCTGCGCGCCGGGCAGATCGGTGTGCGCACCGGTGCGATCACCTCCGCCACCGACGTGGTGGAGCTGGTGGTGCGTGGCGCGGGCGGGCACACCAGCCGTCCGCACCTCACCGCCGACGTGATCTACGCCGTCGGCCTGCTGATCACCCAGCTGCCCGGCCTCCTGTCCAGGCGTGTGGACCCGCGGACCGGCACCGTGCTGACCTTCGGCGCGGTCAACGGCGGGTCCGCCTTCAACGCCATCCCCCAGGAGGCCACGCTGCTGGGCACGCTGCGCACCGGAAGCCCCACGGTCTGGCGCGAGCTGGACGCCCTGTTCCCCCAGCTCGTGGAGCAGATCCTGGCCCCCACCGGGGCCACCGCGGAGATCCGCTACACCAAGGGTGTGCCGCCGGTGACCAACGACGACGCCTGCACCGCCGTGATGGCGCAGGCCGTGAAGGACGTCGACCCGCACGCCCTGCAGGAGGCACCGCAGTCCTCCGGCGGCGAGGACTTCAGCTGGTACCTGGAGCACGTCCCCGGTGCGATGGCGCGCCTGGGCGCGTGGACGGGCCGGGGGGAGAAGCCCGACCTCCACCAGCCCAACATCGTGCTGGACGAGGCGTGCCTGCCGGTGGGCATCCGGATGTTCGCCGGGGTCATCGACCAGTTCATCACCCTCGGGGACCAGTAGTACCGGGACCGTCACCGGGACCCTCGCCGCGACGCGGCCGGAACCGTCCTGCGGCGCCCTTCATCGCGCGCTGCGCCATGTCCATGGCGTCGCCGGTCATCTCCGAGGTGCGCATCTTACGCCGGGCCTTCTGCTCCTCCAGCGCGAGCTGCTGGGTGTGCTGCTGCTCCTCCAACGCCAGCCGGTGTTCGCGGCGCAGCCGGCGCATCCTCGCCCGTTCCAGGGCCTCCGGGCTGGGGGTGTGCCAGGACTCGGGGCCGACCTTCAGCACGTACAGCAGTACCGCGACCGCGGGGATGAGCAGCAGCAGGAGCGCGGAGGCGTCGTTGCCCAGGGCGATGGCCCCGGCGACGGAGCCGAGGGTGGTCAGCGCCATGATGCCGGCGCGGGGGCGTGCGCCACGGCGGTGCTGTTCGGCGAGTTCGCCGGCGGAGTAGACGGACACCGCCCCGCCGGGCTGGCCGGGCTGGCCGGACTGGTTCGGCAGTGCGGGCAGGTCGTGGAACAGGACGTCGAGCTCGTGCCTGGTCTGGGCGGCCGCGGCCTCGCGGCAGCGGTCGTCGTACTCGGTCAGTGTGATCCGGCCGTCGGCGAAGTGGACGGCCAGCACCGACAGCGCGGCCTCACGGTCGGCGTCGCCGATACGGACGGTGGGGTCTCGGGGATCACGTGACATGGTCCCCAGTGTAGGACAGAGGGTCAGGCCCCAAAATCAGGCCCAGCCGAGGGTGCGCTCCACGGCCTTGTTCCACAGGGCGTAGGCCTCGTCGCGGTCGGACGCCGGCACGTCGGGGGTGTAGGTGCGTTCCTCCTGCCACAGCCGGCGGATCTCGTCGAGGTCGGCGAAGAACCCGGTGGCCAGGCCGGCGGCGTAGGCGGCGCCGAGCGCGGTGGTCTCGGTGATCTTGGGGACGGTGACGGGCACGCCGAGCTGGTCGGACTGGAACTGCATCAGCAGGGTGTTCTCCACCATGCCGCCGTCGGCGCGCAGGTGTGTCAGCGGGACGCCGGAGTCGGCGTTCATCGCGTCGACGACCTCGCGGGTCTGGAAGGCGGTGGCCTCCAGGGCGGCGCGGGCGATGTGCGCCTTGGTCACGTAGCGGGTCAGCCCGGCGATGATGCCGCGGGCGTCCGGCTCCCACCGGGGTGCCAGCAGTCCGGAGAACGCCGGCACGACCACGCAGCCGCCTTTGTCGTCCACGCTACGGGCCAGGCCCTCGACCTCGGAGGAGGAGCTGATCAGCCCGAGGTTGTCGCGCAGCCACTGGATCAGTGAGCCGGTGACCGCCACGGAGCCTTCCAGGGCGTACACGGCGGGCTGGTTGCCCAGCCGGTAGGCCACGGTGCTCAGCAGCCCGTGGGAGGACGTCTCCAGGGTGGTGCCGGTGTTCATCAGCAGGAAGTTGCCGGTGCCGTAGGTGCACTTGGCCTCACCGGGTTCGGTGCACGCCTGTCCGAAGGTGGCGGCCTGCTGGTCGCCGAGGATGCCGGCGATGGCCACGTTGTGCACCGGCCCGGAGCGCTGCACCCGCCCGACCTGCTCGGAGGAGCTGACGATCTCCGGCAGCATGGACATCGGCACGCCCATCGCCTCGCACAGCTCCGGGTCCCACTTCTGGGTGCGCAGGTCCATGAGCATGGTCCGCGAGGCGTTGGTGACGTCGGTGATGTGCCGGGCGCGGTGGCGGCGGTTCGTGGAGTTGTGCCGGGAGCGGCGGGTGAGTTCCCAGATGATCCAGGTGTCCATGGTGCCGAAGGCGAGTTCGCCGCGTTCGGCACGCTCACGCACACCCTCGACGTTGTCGAGGATCCAGCGGATCTTCGGGCCGGCGAAGTAGGTGGACACCGGCAGCCCGGTGCGTTCCCGGAAGAGGTCGCCGTGCTCGGCGTCGAGGCGGGAGCAGAAGTCGCCGGTGCGGTTGTCCTGCCAGACGATGGCGTTGTAGACGGGCTCGCCGGTCTCCCGGTCCCAGACCACGGTGGTCTCGCGTTGGTTGGTGATGCCCAGGGCGGTGAGGTCCTCGGTGCCGATGTCGGAGCGGGCGACGGTGTCGCCGATCACGCGGCGGGCGTTGAGGCGGATCTCCTCCGGGTCGTGCTCGACCCATCCGGGACGGGGGAAGATCTGCCGGTGTTCCAGCTGGCTGACGGAGTGCACGGCACCGGCGGCGTCGAAGACGATGGCGCGGGTGGACGTGGTTCCCTGGTCCAGCGACAGGACGTAGCCGCGTCCCGCCTGCCGTCCCTGCCGGGGCCGGAACAGGCCGCTGAGCCGGTCGACCATCAGAGGATCTTCAGCAGCGGCTGCGACTTGGTGACACCGTCCCCGGCGGCCACGCCGAGCTCCTGCACGGTGCCGGCCTTGTGCGCCTTGACGGAGTTCTCCATCTTCATCGCCTCGATGACCAGCAGCGGGTCACCCTCGGCGACCTCGGTACCCTCCTCGACCAGGACGGTGACCACGGTGCCCTGCATGGGGGCGACCGCGGTGTCGCCGGAGACCTTGACCTCGCGGCGTCCGGTGTTCTTGCGGGTGCGGCGACGCGTCCCGCCGGTGCCGACGAGGTCACCTGGGACGCTGACCTCGACGCGGCGTCCGTCGACCTCGACGGCGATGCGGCGGGACGGCACGGGCTCGTCGGCGCCTGCCTCCGCCTCGGCGTCGGTGGCGGCCGGCAGCTGGTTGTCCCACTCCTCCTCGATCCAGCGGGTGTACACGTCGAGGGAGTCGCCGGTGAAGGCGTCGTCGTCGAGGACGGCACGGTGGAAGGGGATGACCGTCGGCAGGCCCTCGACCACGTACTCGTCCAGGGCGCGGCGTGCCCGGGTCAGCGCCTGGTCGCGGTCCTCGCCGGTGACGATGAGCTTGGCGAGCATGGAGTCGAACTGGCCGCCGACGACCGCACCCTGTTCCACGCCGGAGTCGACGCGCACACCCGGGCCGGATGGCTCACGGTAGGACGTCAGCGCACCGGGGGCGGGCATGAAGTTCGCGGCGGCGTCCTCCCCGTTGATGCGGAACTCGATGGAGTGGCCCTGGATCTCCGGGTCGCTGGTGCGCGACAGCTCCAGTCCCTCGGCGATGCGGAACTGTTCACGCACCAGGTCCCAGCCGGTGACCTGCTCGGTGACGGGGTGCTCGACCTGCAGCCGGGTGTTGACCTCCAGGAAGGAGATCAGGCCGTCGGAGCCGATGAGGAACTCCACGGTGCCCGCGCCCTGGTAGTCGGCGGCGCGCAGGATGTCCTTGGCGGAACTGCGCAGCCGGTCGTCCTGCTCGGCCGTGAGGAACGGGGCCGGGGCCTCCTCGACGAGCTTCTGGAACCGGCGCTGCAGCGAGCAGTCACGGGTGGACGCGACGACGTAGTTGCCGTGCGCGTCCGCCAGCACCTGGCACTCCACGTGCCGGGCGCGGTCGAGGTAGCGCTCCACGAAGCACTCACCGCGGCCGAACGCCTTCTCGGCCTCACGGGTGGCGGAGTCGAACAGCTCCGGGATCTCCTCGACGGTGTGGGCGACCTTCATGCCGCGTCCACCGCCGCCGAACGCCGCCTTGATGGCCACGGGCAGGCCGTGCTTTCCGGCGAACTCCACGATCTCCGCGGCGTCCTTCACCGGCTCCCGGGTGCCCGGGACCATCGGGGCGTCCACGCTCTGCGCGTAGTGGCGGGCGGTGACCTTGTCGCCCAGCTCGGCGATGGCGCGCGGCGAGGGGCCGATCCACGTCAGCCCGGCGTCCACCACGGCCTCGGCGAAGTCGGCGCGCTCGGAGAGGAACCCGTAACCGGGGTGGACGGCGTCCGCGCCGGAACGCACCGCGGCGTCCACGATGCGGGTGATGTCCAGGTACGAGTCCGCAGGGGTGGAGCCGCCGAGGGCGAAGGCCTCGTCGGCCATGCGCACGAACGGTGCGTCGGCGTCCGGCTCGGCGTACACCGCGACGGAGGAGATGCCCTCGTCGCGGGCGGCCCGGATCACCCGGACGGCGATCTCGCCACGGTTGGCGATCAGCACCTTCGTCACCTTCGACAGCTTCCGGGTCTCTACCGGCACGTTCACTCCTCACAAAAACGGGTCACACACGACACTCACACAAGGGTCTACGATGTGACGACGTTACTACGTCACCCCGCGACAGGAAGAAACGACGTCGACGGCCCTCTCAGGCGCCGGTGGCGATGGGCATGCGCACCATGTTGCCCCACTCGACCCAGGAGCCGTCGTACGCACGGACGTCCTCCCAGCCCAGCAGGTGGTGCAGCACGAACCACAGGTGCGCGGCCTTCTCGCCGGCATGGCAGTAGGGGACCGTGGACGCGGCGGCGTCGAGCCCGGAGAACACCTCGTCCAGCTCCCCGCGCTTGCGGAAGCGGTGGTTGGGGTGCAGCGTGGCACGCTGCGGGATGTTCACCGCGCCCGGGATGTGCCCGTTGCGGCACACCGTCGCCGGCGCGTCCTCCTCCCCGGAGGTCACGGCACCGATGAAGTCCTCCGGATCCCGCAGGTCCACCAGCTGCACCTCGTCGCGGCGGGCGAGCACCTCGTCGACGAAGATGCGGTGGGAGACGTCGTCACGCTCGACCACCGGGTAACCGGTGGTGGGCTCCGGCGGGGCGTCGTAGGACGTCTCGCGTTCGTCCTGCATCCACGCCTCGCGACCGCCGTCGAGCAGGCGCACGTCCGGGTGGCCGAAGAGCTCGAAGATCCAGAACGTGTAGCTCGCCCAGAGGTTGGAGTCGTTGCCGTAGAGCACCACCGTGTCGTCCCGGGTGATGCCCTTGGCGTCCATGAGCCGGGCGAAGGCCTCGCCGTCGAGGAAGTCCCTGGTGACGGGGTCACCGAGGTCATCGTGCAGGTCGATGCGGATGGCGGTGGGCAGGTGTCCGATGTTGTAGAGGATGGGGTCGGAGTCCGACTCCACCACCTTCAACCCGGGGCCGCCCAGTTTCGCGCCCAGCCAGGAGCTCGTCACGAGCTTGCCCGGGTGGGCGTACTGCCGAAGATTCGGGCTGGGGTCCAGTTCGATTCTCACGGGTGAGGGCACCGCCTTTCATGTCGTCACACGCAGTCTAGCGCCCGTGGCCCGACGAAATGCGATCGCCGCACAATTCCGGTGGGTGATGTGGCCCCCGGCACCTTGAGCCCCCAGGTCGCCCTGGGGCACTCTGAGCGACCTGAGGGCTCACGGTGCCGTACGTGCGATCGCCTTGGTGAGCTGTCCGAGGAGATTGTCGTGGCGCCGGTTGAGCAGCGCGGCGTCGACACGCAATACCTCCCACCTTCAGTTCACGGCAGGCGAGGTCGAGCACCGTCGAACGTCCGGGCAGGTCCACCCGTACCTGTGAGGCCCAGGTGAACGGCTCCGGCAGCAGCGGGTTCGCGACGAGCCGGAGCGTGGTCTCCTGCGGCGACCGGGCACCGGGGTCGCTGAGTCCCATCAGCCGCTCCAGTGTGCGTTGGTCGACCTTGCCCCTGCCGGCGGCGGCCAGGGCCGGCCCGTTCAGCGTGGTGCACTGCCACAGTGCGTCGGGCAGCTCGCTGCGCCGCACCGGGACGATGGCCGGGAGCGCCCGACGTGTGTGGCACGGGCCCCGGTGGACAACGGCGCACCTTGAGCCCTCAGGTCGCCGAGGAGGGTCCGTGGCGGCCTGAGGGCTCAAGATGGCGCAAGGAGGGGAGAGTGTGCGAGCAGCTACCGGTTCCAGAACTCCGAGACGTCCAGCCCGAAGCCGGCGAGGGTGCGCCGCAGCAGGGGCAGCGACAGCCCGATCACGCTGGAGGGATCGCCCTCGATCCGGTCGATGAACCAGCCGCCCAGGGCCTCGAGGGTGAACGCACCGGCGCACTGCAGGGGCTCGCCGGTGGCGGCGTAGGCCTCGATGTCGCGGTCGGACGCGTCGGCGAAGTGGACCACGGTCTCGCTGGCGCCGGTCACGGTCTCGTGGCCGGCTGCACCCAGGAAGGTCACGGCGTGCCCGGTGACCAGGGTGGCGCTCCTGCCGCGCTGCTGACGCCACCGCTGCACGGTGCGCTCGGCGGTCAGGGGCTTGCCCTGCAGTTCGCCGTCGAGCAGCAGCATGGAGTCTGCGGCGACGACGACGCTGCCCGGGTCGAGCCGGTCGGCGTACTGGGTGAGCACCGCCTGCGACTTGGTCTGCGCGAGGTGGCAGACGACCTGCGCGGAGGTGGGGGAGGCCACGCGTGTGTGCAGGTCGGCGACGGCGGCGTCCTCGTCCACCCCGGGGACCAGGATGGACGGCTCGACGCCGGCGGAGCGCAGGATCGACAGGCGAGAGGGGGAGGAGGACGCGAGGACGAAGGTGCGCCCAGGAGTGCGCCCAGGAGTGCGCTCAGGCACGGAAGCCGGTGGGGTTGAAGTTCCGCGCGCCGCGGAGGCGTTCGGTGGGGGTTCCCCAGGTGCCGCGGGAGGTGGTGCGGGCGCGCAGCCGGTTGATCTCACGGGGGTCGGCGCCGGTGCCGGAGGAGGCGGACTCGGCCACGAGGACGGCCAGGGCGCGGGCGATGGCCTCGGTCTCGACCTCGTCGGGGTGGCCCTTGACGACGGTGAAGGGCACCGGGGTGGCGGGGGTGGGGGTTGTCATGCTCGTCTCCTCCTACAGCGGCAGGTTGCCGTGCTTGCGGGCGGGGCTGTCGACGACCTTGCGTTCCAGCAGGCCGAGACCGTCGATGAGCCGGGCGCGGGTCTGCGACGGGGGGATCACCGCGTCGACGTAGCCACGCTCGGCGGCGGCGTACGGGTTGACCAGGGTCTTCTCCACCTCGTCGGTGAGCTCCACGGTGAGGGCGTCGACGTCCTTGCGGCGTTTCTCGGCCTTGGCCAGTGTCTCGGCGTGGACGGCGGCGACGGTGTTCTGGGCGTCGGCGTTGGAGATCTGGGCGCTCGGCCAGGCGAAGACGAGGTCGGCGCCGATGTTCTTCGAGCCCAGGGCCACGTAGGACGTCCCGTAGGCCTTGCGCGTCACCACGGTGACGATGCCCACGCTGGCCTCCGCCACGGCGTACAGCAGCGGCGCGGAGTTGCGCAGCAGGCCACCGCGCTCCTCGTCCTTGCCGGGCATGAAGCCGGGGGAGTCCACCACGAAGACGAGGGGGAGGTTGAAGGCGTCGCAGGTGCGGACGAAGCGGGCGGCCTTGCGCGACGCCGCGGCGTCCAACGCGCCGGCGAGCACCATCGGCTGGCTGGCGACGACGCCGACGCTGCGTCCGGCGACGCGGGCGAAGCCGGTCAGCACGTTGCCGGCGTAGTCGGGCTGCAGCTCCAGGAAGGACCCCTCGTCGACGATGCCGGCGAGGACGTCGGTCACGTCGTAGCCGGCCAGCGGGGAGTCCGGGATCACGGCGTCCAGGGCGTCGGTCGCGGAAGAATCCGAAGAATCCGAAGAATCCGAAGAATCCTCGCCGAAGGGCACCACCGAGCGGTTGTTGGACGGCAGCTGCGACAGCGCTGCCTGCACGAAGTCGAGGGCGGCGCGGTCGTCGGCGGCGGTGTGGTGCGAGGTGCCCGTCACGGCGGCGTGCACGGCGGCGGAGCCCAGGTCGTCGGCGGTGACGTCCTCACCGACGACACGGCGGGTGATCTCCGGGTCGGTGAGGTACAGCGACGAGGAACCGTCCACCATCACCACCAGGTCGGCCAGGACCGGCTGGTGCGCCTCGGTGCCGGCCGTCGGCCCGGCGATCACCGAGATCTGCGGCACCACACCGGACATGCTGGTGCGCAGCCGGTACAGGCGTGCGGCCATGCCCAGCGACACCACGCCCTCCTTCACCCGCGCGCCGGTGGAGTCGTGCACGCCCACCAGCGGCACACCGGAGCGCAGCGCCAGCTCCATGACCTTGACCAGTTTCTCGGCGTGCACCTCGCCCACGGTCCCGTCGAAGACGGTGCCGTCCTGCGAGAACACGCACACCTGGCGGCCGTCCACGGTGCCGTAGCCGGTGACGACGCCGTCGGACACCGGCCTCGAGCGGTCCATGCCGTAGGCGTTGGCGCGGTGGCGTGCCAGGGCGTCGATCTCGACGAAGGATCCGTCGTCCAGGAGGTGGTCGACCCGCTCGCGGGCGGTGAGCCGGCCGGACCCGTGGATGTCCGCGACGGCCTCGTCGCCGACCGGGGCGGACGTCTCCTCGAGACGGATACGGAGATCCTCGAGTTTCCCTGCGGTGGTAGACGTGTCGACCTGGCGCGGGGCGGGGGTGGGTGAAGTCATGGCCTACAGTCTAGGAGCAAACCCGTCCGGAAGTCCTCACCGCCTGGTCGGTGCGGCCCACTCCGCCGTCGGGGCGCGGGCGCGTTATCCTTGTGGCCATGACAGGTGCCCCGTCTGAATCCGTCGACCCCGGGAACTCTGGCCCCGGGAACTCCCGTGCCGCGCTGGACGCGACCCGCCTCGCCCGCCTCGTGGCGGACGGCGCCGGGGCGGGGGTGGCCGGTCCGCTGACCGTGGTCGGCACCACCGGTTCCACCAACGCGGACCTGGCGGACGCCTACCGCGCCGACCCGGACATCGCCGACCGTTCGGTGATCCTGGCCGAGGAGCAGGTCACCGCCCGCGGACGTTTGGGCCGTCGGTGGTCGGCGCCGGCGGGCGCGCAGGTGATCATGAGCGTCCTGCTGCGTCCGTCCGCCCGGGAGGTGCCGGTGGAACGCTTCGGCGAGCTGCCGCTGCTGGTCGGGGTGGCCGTGGCGGAGGCCGCGCGCAGCGTGGGGGTGGACGCGCAGCTCAAGTGGCCGAACGACGTGATCGTGCCGGAGGCCCCCGGCGAGCGCACCCCGCACGGCTACCGCAAGCTCGCCGGCATCCTCGTCGAGGCGGTGAGCACCAACCCGGTCGCCGTGGTCGTGGGGGTCGGGCTGAACGCCTCGATCACCCCGGAGGAGTTCGACGAGGCCGGTGTCGAGGCCGGCACCTCCCTGACCACGCAGGGCGCGTCGTTGGCCTCGGTGGAGGACCGCGAACGCGTCGCCGCCGCGGAACTGCGGAGCATCCTGGCCGTGGACGAGGCGTGGCGCTCCGGCGGGGCGGCGCTGGACGGGCTGCGTCGGCGTTACCGGGAACTGTCCGCGACCCTGGGCACCCGGGTGCGCGCCGAGCTGCCGGGCGGCGAGGAGCTCACCGGCACGGCCGTGGACCTCGACGCCCACGGTGGGCTCGTCATGGAGACAGGCGCGACAGGCGCAGGGGAGCGGCGGACCGTCACCGCCGGTGACGTGGTGCACCTGCGCCCCGTCGGACGAGGGTAAGGGGGCGCGGTCGTGCCGAAGATCCAGTTCGCCCCGGACGAGCAGGTTTTCGCCGAGCTCAGCCCCTCGCGGCGCAGCACGCTGTTCCCGGTGCTGGAACTCATCGTGATCACCGGGCTGGTCTGGATGGTCGTGGGCCTGCTCGACTCCTACCTCGGCGGGCTGGCGACCACGTGGGTCGGCTACGTGCCGGACAACATCGGCGACGTCCCGCTGCTCGTCGGCGAGTCGGACGCGTCCACCGCCACCGCGGCGCTGTGGGCGCGCCGGGCGTTGCTGGTGCTGTGGGTGTGGCTGGCGTGGCGGAGGTGCCTGCGTCACCTGCTGTTCCGCCACCGCAGCCGGATGATGCTCACCGACCGTCGGCTCATCACCGCCACGGGGCACCTGCGCAGCCAGGTCGGCGAGGTGCCGTTGGGTCAGATCGTGGACGTGAGCGCGCACAAGTCGGAGGTGCGTGTGTTCCTGCGTGGCGGCGGGCGTCCGCTGGTGCTGCGCGACGTCCCCTACGCCCGCAGGTTCGCCCGCATGGTTCGTTCCCGCATCCCGGTGAACCTGCCGCGGCCGCTATACTGAACCACCGTGACTGACGAGCAGAAGAACCTGGAACCAACTCTGGACCGAACTCTCGCCCGCCCGGAGGCGCACTCCCCGGACATGCCGCTGGTCACCGTGATCGGTGACGGCCAGCTGGCCCGGATGATGCAGCAGGCCGGCATCGAGCTGGGGCTCACCGTGCGACTGCTCGCCGGCTCGGGGGCGTCCTCGGCGTCGCAGGCGACGGCGGACGTGTGGCTGGGGGAGTACACGCGGGAGGACGTGGTCCGCGCGGTCTCGGACGGTGCGGACGCGGTGACCTTCGACCACGAGCACGTGCCGAACGCCTACCTCGAGGGCCTGATCGCCGAGGGCGTCAACGTCCAGCCCCAGCCGTCCGCCCTGATCAACGCGCAGGACAAGCTGGTGATGCGTAAGCGCATGCGCGAGATCGGTGCCCCGGTGCCGCCGTTCCTGGCGGTGGAGACGGTGGAGGACGCCACCGGTTTCTGGGACGCCACCGACGGTGCCGTGTGCCTGAAGGCCCGCCGTGGCGGCTACGACGGCAAGGGCGTGTGGTTCCCCGGCTCGCGTGAGGAGACCGCCACCCTCGTCGCCGAACTGCTGGCGCAGGACGTCCCGCTGATGGCGGAGAAGAAGGTGCGTCTGGTGCGCGAACTGTCGGCGATGGTGGCGCGCACCCCGTCCGGCGAGGTCGCGTCCTGGCCGGTGGTGGAGTCGGTGCAGGCCGACGGGATCTGCTACCTGGCGGTGTCGCCGGCGCCGGTGGCGTCGGACGGCCAGGCGCGTGTGGTGGCCCAGGCCCACGACCTGGCCCGCGAGGTCGCCGCGGAGCTGGGCGTCACCGGTGTGCTCGCCGTGGAGCTCTTCGAGACCGAGGACGAGGCCGGTCAGCCGGAGATCATCGTCAACGAGCTGGCCATGCGCCCGCACAACACCGGGCACTGGACGCAGGACGGCTGCGTGACGAGCCAGTTCGAGCAGCACCTGCGCGCCGTCCTGGACCGCCCGCTGGGCTCCACCGAACAGCTCACCGGTGCCACGGTGATGGCCAACGTCCTGGGGCACGACGAGGCGGACCCGCAGATGCCGATGCCGGAGCGCATGGACGAGGTGTGGCGCCGCTTCCCGACGGCGAAGATCCACCTCTACGGCAAGGACTGGCGGCCGCGCCGCAAGATCGGGCACGTGAACATGTCGTTGCCCTTCGGGCAGGCCGCCGCGGCCGACGCGGTGGAGGCGCTGCGCCGCGACGCGCGCCTGGCGTCCGACTTCCTGGTGACGGCGCGCTGGACGGACGCCTGACGGGGTAGGATCGGTCGGCGTGACTACCGAGAGCAGTGAACACAACGTGGCGCCGACCCCGCTGGTCGGCATCGTGATGGGGTCGGACTCCGACTGGCCGACCGTGGAGCCTGCCGCGCAGGTCCTGGCGGAGTTCGGCGTACCCATGGAGATCGGTGTGGTGTCCGCCCACCGCACCCCCGAGCGGATGCTGGACTACGCCCGCGCGGCGCACACCACCGGGGTGAAGGTGATCATCGCCTGCGCCGGCGGCGCCGCCCACCTGCCCGGCATGGTCGCCGCGGCCACCCCGCTGCCGGTCATCGGTATCCCGCGGGCGCTGAAGAACCTCGACGGGCTCGACTCGCTGCTGTCCATCGTGCAGATGCCGGCCGGTGTGCCGACCGCCACGGTGTCCATCGACGGGGCGAAGAACGCCGGCCTGCTGGCCGTGCGCATGCTGGGGGTGGCCGATCCCCGTCTGCTGGAGGGCATGGTCGCCTACCAGGAGCGCATGCGCGACGAGGTGCTAGAGAAGGACCACCGTCTCAAGCAGCAGCTGATGGGGGAGTAGGAACCGCCGGAATGTCGGGAATGCTGCTGGTCACCGTCCTCGTCGCGGTGGCGGTCGCCGCCACGGCGTGGACGGTGAAGTCGCGGTCGCGCTGGCACGGCAACGGGCTGATGGTGCTGCTCGTCGCCGAGTTGATGTGGGCGTGGCTGATCGTCGCCGCCCACGGCGGCGGTTTCCCGGTGCCGTTGTGGATCGCGTGGGGGATCTCGCAGCTGCTCGTGGCCGGCGTGGGGTGGGTCGTCGCCAGGTGGATGGGAGACGCCCTGCCCGGGGTCGACGGTCGCGGCTGGTTCCATCTGAGCACCGTGGTCGCCGCGGCGATGATGCTGACCCTCGGACTCGGCAGCGCGGTGCTTGCCACGGCCGCGTGGCGCACCTGGCGTAGCTGGGGCCCGGGCGTGAACGACGCCCTGATCGTGCTCACCGTGCTGGGTGCCGCCGGGGTGGTGCTCTGGGTCGCCGCGGTGGGCTCGATGATGCTGTTCCTGTGGCAGGTGCGGCGGGGTCGACACCGGCCGGTGCCGGTGGATTCCGGTGGCGCAGGTGTGGACGCCGTGGTCGTCCTCGGCGCGGGCCTCCACCACGACAAGGTCAGTGCACTGCTGGCCTGCCGGTGCGACCGGGGTGCCGCTGCCTGGCGCACGCTGACCGACGCGGACCCGGGCTCACCGGTGGAGCTGATCGTCTCCGGCGGGATGGGGGAGGACGAGCCCTGCACCGAGGCGGAGGCGATGCACCGCTACCTCGCGTCCCGCGGATTCCCGCGCGAGGTGATCCTGGAGGAGCGGGACGCCACGGACACCACCGAGAACCTCCACTTCAGCCTCGACCTCCTGGCAGGGCAGGGGGTGCGTCACCCGTCGATCGTGGTGTGCACCTCGGACTTCCACGTGATGCGCACCGAGCGCATCGTGGCGATGCTGCAGGAGGAGCGGGGTGGCAACGGGCGTCCCTTCGACGCGGTGGTGCTGGGTGCCCCGACGCCCAAACCGTCGTTGCCGGCGGCGTACCTGCGCGAGTACGTGGCGCTGATGATCCACCGGGTGCTGGGGCGGGCCTGAGACGGTGCGGGGAAGGCTGGCGTCCTTCGTCCTTCAGTCGTAGCGGCGCCACCGGCGCCACACCGCCCACGTGGCGAGGAGGAGCGCGGCGAGCAGCAGGGCGGGCCACACCGCCGGGTCGTCCTGGAGCACGTTCCACACGGCCTGGACGAGGGCCAGGACGCAGAAGAACGCCAGGAATCCGAGGACCGCCTCCAGGACGGTGCGTCGGCGACGGTACTCGGAACTGTCGGGGGTCACTTCACGCCACCGGCGGTCAGCCCGGAGACGATGCGGCGCTGGAACACCAGCACCATGACCACCAGCGGGATGGTCACCAGCGCGCCGGCGGCCATCGTGGCGGCGTAGGGGAACTGGAAGGCGCTCGCCCCGGTGAAGCGGGCGATGGCCACCGTCACCGGCTCGGTCGACGTGGTGGACAGCTGCTTGGCCAGCATGAACTCGTTCCACGTGGCGATGAACGCCAGGATCGCGGTGGTGAACAGCGCCGGGGCGGCGAGCGGCAGGATGACCTTGCGGAAGGCGAGTCCCCGCGACGCCCCGTCCACCCGGGCGGCCTCCTCGAGCTTCCACGGCAGCTCACGGAAGAAGGACGTCAGGGTGTAGACGGTCAGCGGGAGGACGAAGGAGATGTTCGGGATGATCAACGCCTGGTAGGTGCCGATCCAGCCGATGTTGCTGAACAGCTGGAACAACGGGGTCACCAGGGCGATGCCGGGGAACATCGAGGCGGCGAGGATGATGCCGGTGACGAACCCCTTGCCGCGGAAGTCCACGCGTGCCAGGGCGTAGGCGGTGAAGACGCCGACGACCAGGGCGATGGCGGTGGTCGCCACGCCGATGATCAGGCTGTTGCCGATGGCGCGCAGGAAGTTGTTGCCCGCGTCGGTGGCCAGGGCGTCCTTGAAGTTGTCCAGGGTGAGGTGGCTGGGCACCGGGTTGGTGGAGAAGGTGTGGGCCTTGTCGCGGAAGGCGGTGACCACCATCCAGTAGAACGGGGCGAGCGCCCAGACCAGGATGACGAGCACGGGCAGGTAGTTGCGGACGACCTTCATCATCGGGTGGCCTCCGTGGTTTCTTCAGGGGTCTTGTCACCGGTCGTGTCACCGGTCGTGTGCCGGGGTTCCGGGGGTTCGTCCGGGTCACGTCTGCGTCCGAACAGGCCCCTGCGTGCCGTGCGCGGCATGTTCTGCGTGCCGGCGACGTCGGCGCCGAGGAACTTCACCATCACGAAGGCCACGGCGAAGATGAGCAGGAAGATCAGCGTGGACACCGCCGAGGCGGAGTTGAAGTTGCCGGACTTGGTGTCGGTGATCACCAGCTGGCTGATCACCGCGGTCGGCGAGTTCGTCGACTCGCTGATCATGATCACCGGCAGGTCGTACATGCGCAGCGCGTCCAGGGTGCGGAACAGCACCGCCACCATCAGCGCCGGCTTGATCAGCGGCAGGGTGATGCGGGTGAACTGCTGCCAGCGCGACGCCCCGTCCACCCGCGCGGCCTCGTAGACCCCGCCGGGGACCATCTGCAGGCCGGCGAGGATCAGCAGCGCCATGAACGGGGCGGTCTTCCACACGTCGGCGATGATCACGGCGAAGCGGGCGGCCCAGGGGTCGGTGGTCCAGGCGACGTTCAGCCCGAACATGGAGTTGACGATGCCGTCCGGGGCGAAGATGAACTGCCACAGCTTCGCCGTCACCGCCGTGGGGATCGCCCAGGGGATCAGCACCGCGGCACGCAGCAGGCTGCGTCCCCAGAAGGTCTTCGACATGGTGATCGCCATCCACAGCCCCAGAGCGGTCTCCAGGGCGACGGTGACCACCACGAAGAACAGGGTGATCCACAACGCCGGCCAGAAGTCCGTGGCCAGGTTGCCCGGCGCACAGGTCGTGGCCTCCCCGGTGGGGGACAGACACCGCTGCGTCAGCCAGTACAGGTAGTGGTCCAGCCCGGCGAACCCGCCGTCGACGAACATACCGGTGTCCGGGTCGAGGTGACGGTCGGCCTGGAAGGATAGGTAGACCGCGCGCAGGATCGGGTAGCCGATGACCACGGCGAGCAGCGCGAGACTGGGGCCGACGAGCCACACGGCGCGCAGGTCACGCTTCTTCTGGGGTGTTACGGAAGTCACAGGGTGAACCTTATCGGTAAAACGCGACGCCCGGAATGCCGTCGACGGGGTGCGACGGCAACCGGGCGCTGCGGGTCTGGCGGGGAGGAGAGCGGGACCGTGGTTAGCCGGTCACGTTCGCGATGGCGGACTCCATGTCGTTCGTCGCGTCCTCGACGCTCTTGCCACCGGTGATGGCGGCGTAGGCGTTGTCCTGGACCGCCTTGGACAGCGAGTCGTAGGACGGGGACACCGGGCGCGGCTCGGCGTTCTCCAGCGACTCCTTCAGGGCCGGGAGGTAGGGGAACTCCTCGATCAGCGACTCATCGTCGTAGATGGAGGACAGCACCGGCGGGAAGGACTCCTCGGCGAAGGAACGCTGGTTCTCCTCGCTGATGATGAACTGCATGAAGTCCAGGGCGGTGGCCTTGTTCTCCGAGTTCACGTTGATGCCGTTGTTGTAGCCGCCCAGGGTGGAGACGCCCACCCCGTCCTTGCCGACGAGCGGCTGGACCTCGACCTTGCCGGCGACGGCGGAGCCCTCGGCCTCGGCCTCGCCGTACATGTACGGCCAGTTGATCGCCATGGCGTTCTGGCCCTGGGTGAAGCTCAGGTTGGTCTCCTCCTCGGTCGCACCGGTGGAGGAGCGGGAGATCGTGCCGTCCTCGTAGGCGTCGACCAGGGCCTGCAGGCCCTCGCGGGACTCGTCCGAGGTCACGGTGACGTCGCCGTTCTCGTCGAGGATGCCGCCGCCCCAGCCGCTCATGAAGCCGGCGGTGGAGACCGTGAGTCCCTCGTACTGCTTGAGCTGGGTGATCAGGCAGTCGTTGTTGTCGTCGGTGACCTCCTCGCAGGAGGAGACCACGTCGTCCCAGTTCTCCGGGGCCTCGGGCACCATGTCGGTGTTGCGGTACAGCAGCTGGCCGTTGGTGTTCTGCGGCAGCGCGTAGAGCACGTCGTTGTAGGTGGCGGAGTCCACGGTGGCCTCCAGCAGACCGTCGGTGGAGACCTCGAGGTCGTCCTGCAGCGGGGCGAGCCAGCCCTGCGCGGCGAACTGCGCGGTCCAGACCACATCGAGGGCCATCACGTCGATGTCGGAGGCGCCGGCCTGCAGGGACTGCACGAGCGTGTCACGCTGGGCGTCCGCCTCGCCGGCGAGCTCCTGGAGGGTGACCTGCTCGTCCGGGTTGTCCTCGTTCCACTTGTCGATGATGGGGCGGAGCTTGTCCGTGTCGTTCTTGCCCATCGCGAAGGTGATGGGGCCGTGACCGTCGGAACCGCCGTTGCCCCCGTTCCCCCCGTCGCCGCCGTCGTCGGAGGAGCAGGACACCAGCGCTGCGCTGAGCCCGACGGCCGAGACACCGGCCAGGATCTTCTTTGAGAGGTTGGCCATGGCCCGAACCTTTCTACGTAGGTACGGCTCCGCACGACCACCGCCGACGGAACTCAACTGATGAAACGTCACCCCCACCGTGGCGGGAGGTGCGAGGCACGCCGCCGGGCGGGTTCTTCGGTTGAGTGTAGTATCTGCGCACCGGATCCGGGGTGCAACGGGGGTGTCAGCTCACCCGCCGACCGGACACCGCGTCGAAGAAATGCACCCGGGCTGTGTCGGTGAGGGTGAACGAGACGCTCCCCCCGATGCGCGGGAGCTCCGGTGCCTGCGCCTGCGACTTCGCGGTCACCTGGCCGGCCGCGGTGTCGGCGTAGACGTTGGAGTCCGCGCCGAGCTCCTCGACCAGCGACACCGTGCCGCCGAGACCGTCCTGCCCGGCGCCGACCACCAGGTGCTCGGGACGCACCCCCACCAGCAGCTCGCCGGTGACCCCGTCGGGCCGTCGGACGCCGAGACCGGCCAGCTCGTCCTGCCCGGCGGGCAGGACGAGCAGGTTCATCGCCGGGGAGCCGATGAACCCGGCGACGAAGGCGTTGACCGGCTCGTTGTAGAGCCTCTGCGGTGTGTCGACCTGCTGCAGCCGTCCGTCCTTGAGCACCGCCACGCGGTCGCCCATGGTCATCGCCTCCACCTGGTCGTGCGTCACGTACACCGTGGTCACGCCCAGGTCGTGCTGCAGCTTCACGATCTGGGCGCGGGTCTGCACGCGCAGCTTCGCGTCCAGGTTCGACAGCGGCTCGTCCATGAGGAACACCTGAGGCTCACGCACGATCGCCCGGCCCATCGCCACGCGCTGCCGCTGACCGCCGGAGAGGTCCTTGGGCTTGCGGTCGAGGTAGTCACCCAGGTCGAGCAGGTCGGCGGCGTGCTGCACACGCTCGGCGATCTCGGCCTTGGGCCGCTTGGCGATGGTCAGCGCGAACGCCATGTTCTCGCGCACCGACATGTGGGGGTAGAGGGCGTAGTCCTGGAAGACCATCGCGATGTCCCGGTCACCGGGCTCGACACCGGTCACGTCGCGCCCGCCGATGGTCACCGCGCCCGCACTCGTGGGTTCCAGGCCCGCGAGGGAGCGCAGGATCGTCGACTTTCCGCAGCCGGACGGCCCGACGAGCACGAGGAACTCGCCGTCGCCGATGGCGAGGTTGAGGTCCGGGACGGTGGGGGACTCGGCACCCGGGTACCGGATGTCCACATGCGAGAATTCGACGTCGGCCATGGTGGGGAATCATACCGCAGGACGATCCGTCGCAGGTGGGGACTGCCGTAGGATCTGAGAGCGTGATGGAACAGCCGGAAGTCGCCGTGACAACCCGCCCCCGGGCGCCGAGAGCCCCGCAGGCCCAGCGGGGGCCGTTCTGGCGCGACCGGGGCCTGTGGCTCCAACTCGTCATCCAGTCGGCCGTGTTCTTCCTGTTCGGCGCATTGGACGCGGGCAACGCCTTCTCCTTCGGCAGTCCGGTGCCGGCCTGGATACTCGTGGTCGGCTACACCCTGGTGTTCGTCGGGCTGCTGGTGCAGCGGTGGCGTGCGGAGCTGGGGCTGGCCATGGTCGCCGTGGGGCTGCTCGCCGCGGGTGTCAGCCTCTCCGGCATCTACCTCCTGGCCTACCTCGTGGTCTGCTACGAGGCCTGGTTCGTCTCCGCGTTCGTCCGGCGCCGCCGACGCATGTGGCTGGTGTTCCTCGTCGCAGGCTCGGTCGTCGCCGTGGTGGTCGTCAGTGTGGTGTCCGGCCTCGGCAAGGCATGGGGCGCGTCGGCGGCCACCGTCGACCCCGCGGTGGAGCAGTACAGTCCGCCGCTGGTCCAGCTCCTGGTGATGTGTGTGGTGCTGGCCCTGCTCGCGGTGATCTCGATCGGCCTGTTCTGGCAGCTGGGCTTGACCACGCGTCGCCAGTACCAGCGCATGGAGTCACTCGCCGCGCGGGCGGAGCTCGCCGCCGTCACCGAGCGCACGCGTATCGCCCGGGAGATGCACGACATCGTCGCCCATTCGCTCACCGCCGTCATCGCGCAGGCGGACGGCGGGCGCTACGCCGGACGTCAGGACCCGGCCAAGGCCATCGAGGCGCTCGACACGATCAGCGCCACCGGACGCGACGCGCTGGCGCAGATGCGCCAGCTGCTCAGCGTCCTGCGCAGTGACGGTGGCGCAGGTGTCGGTGCCGGGAGCGCCGGCGACACCACCCGGGACACCACCGCCCTGCCCGGGGTGGCAGGGGTGCCGGGCCTGGTGGACGACGCGCGCCGCTCCGGCCTCACCGTGGACTACGAGGTCCTCGGCGTGCCCGTCGACGTGGACGTCGCCACGGGTCTCACGGTGTACCGCACCGTGCAGGAGTGCCTGACCAACATCCTCAAGCACGCCGGGCCGACCCGCGCCCGGGTGCTCGTGGACTGGAACGTGCCGGGCAAGATCCACCTCACCGTGGACAACGCGCCGGGGACCGGGCTCATCGACGGTGGCGGGTCCGACGGGCAGGGGCTGGTCGGGTTGCGTGAACGTGCCAGGATCCACGGGGGCACGGCAGAATGGGGTGCGTCGGCGACGTACGTCGGCGGTTGGCGGGTCGACGTGGTGCTCGGCATCTGAGCGCACTGTCCACCAGGGGCACAAGGTATGAGGTACGAGGAGCACGGGAGAGCATGAGCGAACACACGATCACCGTCGGACTGGCCGACGACCAGCAGCTGGTGCGCGCGGGGTTCGGCATGGTGCTGGACTCGCAGCCGGACATCAGTGTGCTCTGGCAGGCGGTCGACGGGGCCGAGGCGGTCCGTCTCGCCACGCGGCAGCCGGTGGACATGATCCTCATGGACGTGCAGATGCCCGAGCTCGACGGCATCGCCGCGACGAAGCAGATCGTGGACGCCGGGGTCGCGGGCCCCTCCGGTGAGCCGACCAGGGTGGTGGTGCTGACCACCTTCGACAACGACGAGTACGTGATGGGCTCGATCACCGCCGGCGCCAGCGGCTTCCTGCTGAAGGACGCCGACCCGGAGGAGCTCATCGACGCCGTGCGCACGGTGGGGGAGGCGGAGGCGGTGATCTCGCCGAAGGCGACGGCGCGGCTGTTGCGCCAGGTCAGGGGAGGGGCGGCCCCCGAAACGAACCCCGAGACCGCCCCGTTGGACGTCGCCGCGGCCGCCGCGGCCCTGGACCTTCCGGACCCGCTGACCCCGCGTGAACTCGAGATCCTCGTGCTGGTGGCCCGCGGCTACTCCAACCCGGAGATCGCCCGGCGGCTGTTCGTCTCCCTGCCCACGGTGAAGACGCACGTGGGGCGGATCCTGGCGAAGACGGACTCGCGCGACCGGGTCCACGCCGTGCTCTTCGCCTTCAGCAACGGGCTGGTAGACCCGGTGCGCGTGCTGGAGGACTGAGCCGGAGGACTGAGCTGGAGGACCGGCACGGGGGCGGATCTCATACCGTGGCACGATGCGAACGACGGTCGCAGGAGGCAGACTGTCAGCCATGATCACAGTAGAAGGTTTGACGAAGAGGTACGGACGGCAGGACGCCGTGAAGGACCTGACGTTCACTGTCCCGGACGCCGCGGTCACCGGTTTCCTGGGGCCCAACGGGTCGGGGAAGTCGACGTCGATGCGCTGCATGCTGGGGCTGGACAGTCCCACCGCAGGTCAGGCACTGTTCGACGGGGAACCGTTCGCGAAGGTCGCCGACAAGCCGTCGGTGGCCGGCGCGCTGCTGGAGGCGTCCTGGTTCACCCCCGCGCGCAGCGGACGCTCGCACCTGCGCGTCCTGGCCCGCGGTGCGGGCATCCCCGACTCCCGGGTGGAGGCCTGCCTGGAGCTGGTGGGCCTGTCCGCGGTGGGCGGCAAGAAGGTCGGCGGCTACTCGCTCGGCATGAAGCAGCGCCTCGGCCTGGCCGGCGCACTGCTCGGTGACCCGGCACACCTGATCCTGGACGAGCCGGTCAACGGCCTCGACCCGGAGGGCGTGAGCTGGATGCGCCACACCATCCGCGCGCTGGCCGCGGAGGGACGCTCGGTGCTGGTGTCCTCGCACCTGCTCTCGGAGATGCAGCTCACCGCCGACCGGCTGGTGGTCATCGGCCGCGGCGAGCTGATCGGCGAGTACTCCATGGAGGAGTTCCTCGCCGGCGGCAGCCGCGTGTCGGTCGAGACCGTGGACGCGCGCTCCGCGACGGTCCTGGCGGAGGCGCTGCGCAGCGCTGGTTTCGAGGCCGGGGCGGGAACGGGCGCGCAGGACGTCGTCCTGACCGTCGCCGTCCCCGACGGTGCGAAGGACGCGACGGTACGTCGCGCCGTCGCGGAGACCGCACTCACCAACGGCATCCCGGTCACCGCACTGGGTGTGGAGCACGACAACCTGGAGGCCCGCTTCCTCGAGGCGACGTCCGGGGCCCAGGAATACCGGACCGGAAGGAACTAGACAGACATGCCAACACCAACCTCATTGCTCAACGCCCTGCGCTCGGAGACCACCAAGGTCCTGAGCATGCGCTCGTCGGTGGTCTACACGATCCTGATGGTCGGCTCGCTGTCCGCCCCGGTCGCCCTGTTCATGATCTTCGCCGACGCCCCCGACCAGGTCGTGGACTGGGCGTTGCTCTCCGCCGGCGCGATGATCTTCCAGATCGTGGCGATCATCTTCGCCGCCGCGACCACCGCCGGCGACATCCGCAACAACATGCACGCCCAGGCGTTCCTCACCCAGTCCGACCGCTCCCTCTGGATCCTGGCGAAGGTGGTCGTCACGATGGTGTTCACCGCCGTGACCTACCTGGTGGGTACGGCGCTGGCCCTGGTGGCGGGGCTCGTGTTCGGCGGGACCGCGGAGCTCGGCACCGGCGTCGCGCAGTTCGGTGCGAGCCTGCTGGGCAGCGTCGTCTTCGCCGCCGTGTCCGTGGGTCTGGCCGCGGTGATCCGCAGCCAGGTCGGTGCGGTCGCGCTGCCGATCGTCTGGCTGATGGTCATCGAGGGCATGATCGCCATGGGCACGGCATACTACGAGTGGCTGCGTCCGGTCGCCGCCCTGGCCCCGGGACTGCGTCAGGGACAGCTGGCCTACGGCGCCGACCCCTACGATCTGGGGGTGAGCACCGTCGGCTGCTACGTGATCCTCGTGGGCTGGGTCGTTGTCATGACCGGTCTCGGACTGTGGCGCAACGCGCGCACCGACGTCCGGTAGCGTGTGCCCCATGGAGATCAGCATCGGGGACACCGGCCGCACACTGACCCTTCCGGAGCACTGGCAGGGACTGGACACCGTGCCGGAGGACGCGCCGGGCACGGTGGCCTTCGGGTACCGCACGGCGTCGAGCTTCGCCGCGGTGACCCTCGCCCCGCTCGACGGGCAGATGATGCCGGTCGACCGCGACGACGTGATCTCGGGGATCCGCCCGGCGCTGGAGGAGGCGGACGCCGAACTCGTCGACGTCGACGCCGGGGAGACCCCGTCCGGTGACCTGCTGGTCTACACCATCGTGCGCACCCCGGAGCCGGCGGAGGGCGAAGGCGCCGGGGAGGGCGACCAACTGAACCTCACCCTGCACTTCGCCCTGGAGACCGGCGAGTACATGGCCCCCTACATGGTCCAGGGGTTCCTCCTGGGCGACCAGGACGAGGCGCTCGACCAGGCACGCGACCTGGTCACCCGCGTCATCACCGCGGAGTGACGGTGCCGCGCTCGGTTTCGGCGAGGTGACGCAGCCGCTCGGCGGCGTCGTCGGTGGAGGCCACCACGGAGCCGCCGACGAACAGGGGGAGCAGGGTGTCGACCAGGCCGTCTGTGTCCGCCCACGCGCCGGTGACCGCCCGGGTGCCGGCCTCGAAGCGCTGCGCGGCGCGCTCACGAAGCTGCGCCCCGGTCACCTCCGAACCGTCCGAGGCGTGCAGCAGCACGGTCTCTGCGCCGTCTCGACCGCCGGTCTCCGGACCGGCGTAGCGGTCGCCCTGCACCCGCAGCTCCGGGGAGAGGTCCGTGACCCCGAAGTCGACGTCCCCGCCGGCCTCGGCAACGCCGCGTCCGAAGGGGTCGGTGGAGAGCTGGAGGATCTCGGCGTCTGTGTCGGGATGCGCATCCGGGTCCGTGGTCACCACCGCGGCCGCCGATGCCGCGGCGGGCGCGTCCGGTGAGCACACCGCGACCCCGGCCCGCCAGCAGCCGACGACGATGGCGGCGGGCATCCAGTCCGCCGGTGCGTCCACCACGACCACGTCACCGGGGCCCAGCCCCAGCTCACCAGCCATGAGGTTGCCGCCCTTGGCGGCCCAGTTGGCCAGGGTGGCGGCGGAGAGTTCCATGCGCCCGGCGTCCGTGTAGGTCGTCAGGCGGGGGGAGGCGGGGTCGGTCGCGAGGAAGGGGGACAGCAGATCCATGGCGACCACACTAGCGGTAGCGTCCGGTCACCCGACGACCTTGTCCGGGTCGCCGAGCGCCGGGCCCAGGATCACCAGCACCACGAAGACCAGCACCGCCAGCCCCACGGCCGCGGTGAGTACGGTCTGCCACCTCTTCGACCACACCGGACGCGAGGCGAACCAGCAGGCGATCCAGGCGCCGAGGGCGGCACCGGCGGTGTTGCAGATCAGGTCGGTCACGTCCGAGCGTCCCAGGGAGAACACGTACTGCGAGACCTCGATGCCCAGGCTGAACAGGGCGGCGATGCCCACCGTCCACCTCCACCGGCAGGACAGGACCATCAGCATCATGCCCAGCGGCACGAACAGGGCGAGGTTGCCGAGGATGTCGAAGACCCAGCCGAAGGTGGTCGAGGAGTCCTCGATGATGCCGAAGGGCACGAGACGCAGCTGGCGGACCCGCTGGTTCTCCGGCTTCCACAGCAGCCCGATGGTGTAGAAGGACTTCAGCGTGGTGAGCGCCAGGATGACCCCGGCGTACCCGACCAGGGTCACCGAGACCCACGTCCGCCAGGGCGTGCGCACGGCAGGTTCCACTTTGGCGGGGGAGGGTACGGCGGTGGTGTCCATGCGAAGAGACATTACCGGGCCGTAGCGTGTGGGTATGAGTCAGCAGGAAGCGTCGCCGAGAAACTACGAGGTCCCGGGCAGTCTGCAGGGTGAGGTGTTCACCGTCGGGGAGGTCCGCGCCGCGGAGCGTCCGCTCCTGGAGGCGCAGGACGGGCCGGACGCGCTGATGCGCTCGGCGGCGTCGGCCGTGGCGCAGGCCGCGCGGGTGATGCTCGCCCGCGACAACCGGCTCAGCGCCGACGACCGGGTCCTGGTCGCCGCCGGTGGCGGCGGCAACGGCGGCGACGCCCTGTACGCCGCCGCGGAGCTGGCGGCCGAGGGATGGTCGGTGGACGCCGTCCTGTTCGGACGCGACGGGCGGGTGCACCGACCCGCGTTGGACGCCTTTCTCGCCGCCGGCGGCACCGTGGTCGAGGTGGACAGTGTGTGGCGCCGTCCCTCGCACCACCGGCTGGTCGTCGACGGGGTGCTCGGCATCGGCGGGGACGGCGGTCTGTCGCAGGGGCCGGCGGTGCTGTTCGCCTACGCCACGGCCTGGTTCGTGCCCGTTCTCGCCGTGGACGTGCCCTCCGGGATCGCCGCGGACACCGGCGCCACCCCGGCGATGGTCGACGTGGAGGACCCGCCGGACCCCCGTGCCGAGGAGTGGAACATGCCGGGACTGACGGTGCTGACGCGGACCCGGGTGCCGGCGCACGTCATCGCCGACGTGACCGTCACCTTCGGTGGGCTGCGCCGGGCGCACGCGGTGAGCGCCTACTGCGGGCAGGTGCTGCTCGCCGACGCGGGCCTGGATCCGGAGCGGACGATCTCCGCGGGGTTGTCCGGGACCGTGCGGGACAGGGCCAGACTGTCGGTGACCACCGTGCGCGCGGTGACCCCGGGGTGCGAACGCCCCATGGACGAGGAGTACGACGTCTCCGGAACCCTGCTGCTTAACGGGATCGGACGCGCCCATGCCGACGGTGCGCACGAGCCCGGCCCCGACGACGACAAGTACTCCGGCGGGGTGGTCGGAGTGTGCGCCGGCTCGGCGGTGTACCCGGGGGCGGGCGTGCTCACCACGACGGCGGCGGTACGCACGACCAGCTCGATGGTGCGTTACGTGGGGCTGGGCGGGGGAGAAGCAGCGCAGACAGCCGCAGCGGAGGTCGTCCGGGCCTGCCCCGAGGTCGTGTGGTCGCCGGGCGTGGCGCGCACCGGCCGCGTGCAGGCCTGGGTGGCGGGACCAGGAAGGGGCACCGGGGAGGACGCCGCCGGTGAGCTAGCCGAACTGCTCGGCCGCCCGGAACCGTTGGTGCTCGACGCCGACGCGATCACCCTGCTCGCCGGACGTGGGGACCTGCGCACCGCGCTGCAGGGGCGGGCCCTGCGCGACGAGGCCCCGGCGGCCACGCTGCTGACCCCGCACGCCGGAGAGTTCCGCCGGCTGGCCGAGGTGTTCCCCGAGGTCCCCGACCCCGACGAGGACCGCATCGGCGCGGTCGTGGCGCTGTCGGATGCGCTGAACTGCGCGGTGCTGCTCAAGGGCCGGCGCACGCTGGTCACGGACGGCAGGGCGGTGTCCTGCATCGACGCCGGATCGTCCTGGGGGGCGACCCCGGGTTCCGGGGACGTGCTCTCCGGGATCCTCGGGGCCCTGGCCGCGGAGAGAGAGGCGATGTTCGGTGACGAAGCGAAGGCAGCGCAGGGACGTCCCTCGTTGCCGGACGACGGTGACGGGCGTCGTCCCCGGTGGAAGGCTGCTTTCCCGGCACCCCAGGCGGTGGTGCTGCATGCCGTGGCCGCCGAGTTGTCGGCCCGGACCCCGGCGGGGCACGCCCCGACGTCGGCGAGCCGTATCGCCGAGGCGATCCCCCACGCCGTGGCGTCCTGCGCCCCGACCGTGCGGACGCGGCGCTACTGACGCCGGCGGCGGATCAGTTGATGCACATCGGGCCGTCGCCGCCGGCGTCGATCGCGCCACGGTCGCTGGTGGCGTCCGACTGCTCCGGGGTGCCGGTGTTGCCGACGGTCCCGGAGTCACCGGAATCGCTGCCCTCGGCGCTCTCGTTCTCGCCGAGCACGTCGCCACCGGTGGCGTCCTCGCCGGGCGTGCCCACGTTGTCGGAGCTGCCCGAGCCGCCCGAGGAGCCGGACTCGCCCACGGCGGGCAGCGGCTCGTCGACACCGGTCTCGGAGGTGCCGGGGCCGTCGTAGGTGCCGGCCAGGGTCACCCTGATCTCACCGGGCTCCAGGCTGGAGTCCTCGACCACGGTCAGCCCGCCGAGCTGGTCGGCCAGGCCCCGTGCCGCAGGGTCGTTCTCGTCGGCGACGTTGACCTGGCTCTCGGAGATGCCGGTCTCGTCGGCATTGCCGACCTCGCCCATGCCGTAGCCGGCGCCGGAGACCAGGTCGCCCACGCGGGCGGCGAGCCCGCTGACACCGCTGGCGTTGTAGACCGAGACGGTGGACTCGGAGGGCTCGTAGTCCTCGATGTCGCTGGCGGAGTCCTCGGAGTCGGAGTCGTCGGAATCCTCGGAGTCGCTGTCGGAGTCGTCACCGAGCAGGTCGTCGAAGAAGCTGTGGACCTGGTTCTTGTCGATGGTCACCACCGACTGCCCGTCGTCGCTGGTGCCGTCGATGCTGGTCACCGGGATGGTCTGGAAGGTCACGTTGCCGCCGGTCAGGTTCTGCATCTGGGTGGCGAGGCCCATCACGTCCCACCCCTCGTCCAGGACCACGGAGTCCTCGATGGCCTTACGCAGCTTGCTCAGGGCGGACGGGTTGGTCAGCGTGGAGGTGCTCAGCACCTTGTTGGCCAGGCTCGCCATGTAGACCTGCTGGCGGGTGATGCGGTCCAGGTCGCCGCGGGGGAGGTCGTGGCGCTGGCGGACGAAACTCAGGGCGTCCGGCCCGCTCAGCGTCTGTTCGCCGGCGGGGAACTTCGCGCCGGAGAGCGGCTCGTCGACGGCGTTGTTGAGGCAGACGTCGACCCCGCCGACGGCGTTGGTGAGGCTCACGAAGCCCATCAGACCGACCTCGGCGTAGTGGTCGACGGTGATCCCGGTGACGTCCGCGACCGTGCTGATGAGTGCCTCGCGGCCGGCCTGCGAGGACTCGTTCTCGATCTCCTGCTCGTCGGGGGTCTCGCCGGAGTTGACAGCCTTCTCCTGGAGCTCCTCCTCCTTGTAGAACTTCGTCTGACCGTAGATCGCGTTGATCTTCTGGTTGCCCAGTTCGGAGCCGCCGTCGACGTAGGTGTCGCGGGGGAGGGACACGGCCGTCGCCGAGGAACCGTCGTTGGGCACGCGGATCAGGATGATCGTGTCTGTACTGGTCGTTTCTTCCTCACCTGCGCGGAGCGTGTCGATCTGCTCCTGGGTCAGGGGCTCGCCGCGGGCGTTGGTGCGCGAGTCGATGCCGACCAGCAGGATGTCTGTGGCACCGTCGGCCTGGTCGCCGAGGTCAAGGCCGCCGGCCTGGCTGATGTCGGAGTTGAGGTTGCCGAACAAGGCGTGGGCGAAGCCTCCGCCGACGAGCATGATCGCCGACAGCAGGGCGAGAACCACCTTGACCGGTGTCGAACCGAGCTGGCGGTGCCCGGCCACGGCCGTGCCGGTGGCGGCACCGGCGACGGTGCGCGAGGAGCGTCCTGCATTGGTGCCCTCGGTCTGCCTGCCGTTGGAGGGCCGGCTGTGACGGGCCCGCCGCGGCTGGCCGTCCGGCCCGGTCTGGCTGGACTGTCCGGTCTGACGGGGCCTCTCGGCCCGTGGGGCCACCTCGTCGCGGCGGTGGTGCCGACCGCCGTGACGGGGGGCGTCTCCACGGTCGTTGCGCGGAGACCTGTCAGCGTCGCTCATTCCAGACCTTTCGGCGGGGTTCGTCGATATGTACACAAGATAGGGGGGACTCTACTAGTTACCACGGTGGTTGCCCGGATCACGTCGCGAACACGCGCCCGCGCGAGCGGCCGGTCAGGGGCCGGCCAGCGTAGAGTCGGTGCCCGATCGTAGTACCGGGTCACGCCGCAGGCACATCGGTGTCCGCGCCCGGCACGCAGGAGGTTCACGCACAGTGACGGTATGGGTGACCGGTGCACAGGGCCAGGTCGGACGGTGTCTCGTGGCGCTCGGGGGCGTGGGTCTGTCCCGCGCGGACCTGGACCTCTCGACCGCGGGGACCGAGGCCTTCCGCGGGACGGCCGGGGCCCTGCTGGCCGGTGGCGCGCCCCACGGGGACGCGCCGCACGTGATCATCAACACGGCCGCCTGGACGGACGTGGACGGCGCGGAGGACGACGCGAACCGCGCCACCGTGGAGGCGGTCAACGCCGTCGCCCCCGGCGAACTCGCCCGGGTGGCGCGCGACGCCGGGGTCGGGTTCATCCACGTCTCCACCGACTACGTCTTCTCCGGCACCGCGCCCGAGGGAGGACGAGGCTGGCGTCCGGACGACCCGATGTGGCCGGCCAACGAGTACGGCCGGACGAAACGAGAGGGCGAGCTGGCGGTGCTCGAGGCCGGCGGCACCGTGGTGCGCACCTCGTGGGTCTGGTCGGGACCCGAGGCCCCCGGACGAGACTTCGTCTCGGTGATGGCCACCCTGGCCGACAACGGCGTGGACCCGAAGGTCGTCGACGACCAGGTGGGACGTCCGACGTTCGCCGCGGACCTGGCCGCGGAGCTGTGGGCCCTGGCAGGGGAGCAGGTAGGCGCCGGCCCCGCGCCCGAGATCCTCAACCTCACGAACTCCGGCGAGCCGGTGTCCTGGTGCGGGCTGGCCCGCGAGGTCTTCCGCTGCACCGGCCACGACCCCGCGAGGGTGAGCCCGTGCACCACCCAGGAGTGGCCCACGCCGGCGGCGCGTCCCCCGTGGTCCGTCCTGGACCTGGAGGCATGGTCCACGCGCACCGGGCGCACGCCACCGGACTGGCGCGATGCGTTGCGACGGGGTCTCGGGGCCGGTTATCGACTAGGGTGAACTCCCGTGAAACCGATCGCCGTCATCACCGTCACCTACTCGCCGGGGGAGTACCTCACCCGATTCCTGGACTCCGTGCCCGCCGCGTCCGGACAGGGCGCGGTCGTGGTCATGGCCGACAACGGCTCGACCGACGGGGCCCCTGAGGCGGCGACCGCCCGCGAGGGCGTGGAGCTGCTGCGTACCGGCGGCAACATCGGCTACGGCGCCGGGATGAACGCCGGGGTGGAGGCGTTGCGGGCGCGCCGGGAGGCCGGTGAGATCGACGGGGAGTTCCTGGTGATCTCCAACCCGGACGTGGTCTTCGACGAGGGTGCGATCGACCGCATGGTCGAGGCCGCCCGCCGGCACCCGCGTGCCGGGGCGGTGGGCCCGTTGATCCGTGAGGTCGACGGCACGGTGTACCCCTCGGCACGCTCGGTGCCGACCCTGGGCGCGGGCATCGGCCACGCGCTGCTGGCACCGGTGTGGAAGGGCAACCCGTTCACCCGCCGCTACCTGGCGGACGCGGTGATGAACCGGGAGCGTACGTCCGGCTGGCTGTCGGGGTCGTGCCAGCTGCTGCGGTGGGAGGCCTTCGACGCCGTGGGCGGCTTCGACGAGCGTTACTTCATGTACATGGAGGACGTGGACCTGGGCGACCGCCTGACCCGGGCGGGCTGGGAGAACGTGTTCACCCCGTCCGCGGAGATCACCCATGCCAAGGGGCACTCGGCGGGCAAGCACCCGGAGATCACCCTGCCGGCGCACCACGACAGCGCCTACCGCTTCCAGGCGGACCGGTTGTCGGCGTGGTGGCAGGCGCCGGTGCGCGCGGCGCTGTGGGCGGGGTTGAGGCTCAGGGGGGCCGTGGCGGTCGCACTGGCGAAGCGGGCGCGCCGTTGACGGCGGAACTGCGTTCGATCGGATAACCTCCCAAGGGTGAACAGTGACGAACGAGACAATCCCTCACCCTCGACCCCTGACACGACCCCTGAGACCGCTGCGGACGTCAACTCCGACCTCGCCGCCAACACCGACGCGGTCATCCTCGTCGGCGGCAAGGGAACGCGTCTGCGGCCCCTGACCAACTCCATCCCGAAGCCGATGCTGCCGGTGGCGGGCTACCCGTTCCTGCAGCACCTGCTCGGCCGGATCCGTGAGGCGGGCATGACCCACGTCGTGCTCGGCACCTCCTTCAAGGCCGAGGTCTTCGAGGAGCACTTCGGTGACGGCTCCGAGATGGGCCTGGAGATCGAGTACGTTGTCGAGGACTCTCCCCTCGGCACCGGCGGCGGCATCCGTAACGTGCTGTCGAAGCTGCGGCACGACCGGGCCATGATCTTCAACGGCGACATCCTGGGCGGCACGGACCTCAACGCGGTCCTGCGCACCCACGTGGACAATGACGCGGACGTGAGCCTGCACCTGCTGCGGGTCGCCGACCCGCGCGCCTTCGGCTGCGTCCCCACCGCGGAGGACGGCCGGGTGGAGGCGTTCCTGGAGAAGGCGGAGGATCCGCCCACGGACCAGATCAACGCCGGCTGCTACGTCTTCCAGCGCGACGTCATCGAGTCCATCCCGGAGGGCCGTGTGGTCTCCGTGGAGCGTGACGTCTTCCCCGACCTGCTGGTGAAGGGGCGTCGCCTCTACGGTCACGTGGACCAGGCGTACTGGCGTGACCTCGGGACGCCGGACGATTTCGTGCGCGGGTCCTCGGACCTGGTGCGCGGGATCGCCCCGTCACCGCTGCTGGCGGGACGCAACGGCGAGGCGCTCGTCGACGAGTCCGCCGCCGTCGCCGGCGGGGCGCTGCTCCTCGGCGGCACGGTCATCGGCCGCGGTGCGGAGATCGGCGCGGGTGCCCGCGTGGACACCTCGGTGGTCTTCGACGGTGTGGAGATCGAGGCGGGCGCGACGGTGGAGCGCTGCGTGGTCGCCGCCGGCGCCCGGATCGGCGCCCGTGCCCACCTGCGCGACACCGTGGTCGGCGAGGGCGCCGTCGTCGGTGCGCGCTGTGAACTTCAGGGCGGTGCCCGGGTGTGGCCCGGGGTCGTGCTGCCGGACGGTGGCCTGCGTTACTCCAGCGACGTCTGACCCCCGTACGGGGCAGGCTCGGGCTGAACGAAAATATTTCGATATCTTGTGTCTCAGGGGCCGGATTCCGGCCCCTGACGTCTATATGTAGTGGTTAACCTCGCCTGATTCTCCCCATGTCGTGTCTGTCAGGACGCTGTGAATGCGCTCCGGGGCCCGCATACCGTTACGCGTGTGACTCATGTGACGGATGGGATCTACCGGCGTCAGCGAAAGGTTGACGCTATGGAATTACCCGTGTGTAATCTTTCCTGTAGGAAGAGGCCGGTGGAAGACCGGCACGGCGGATTTCAGTGAGGAGACAACGGTGGACAACCCGGCGGACGCCTTTCGTGGTCCCTTCTCAGAGGGGTCCGCAGCCGTGGACGGCGACGAGGTCCGTTCCAGCCGCGCAGGCGGTACTGGGGCGTCAGGGGAACTCCCCGACCTGCTCCGCGGCGGAATCGACGACTTCACGCCCAGCGCGTTCTCGGATCTGACGGAGGACTTCGACCTCCTCTTCGACGCGGTGGAGCAGGACTGGCAGGAGCAGGCTCTCTGCGCCCAGACCGACCCCGAGGCGTTCTTCCCCGAGAAGGGCGGCTCCACCCGCGAGGCCAAGCGCATCTGCCGGGCCTGCGGCGTGCGCGACGAGTGCCTCGAGTACGCACTCGAGCACGACGAGCGTTTCGGTATCTGGGGTGGGCTGTCCGAGCGCGAACGCCGCCGTCTCAAGAAGCGGCTCGGCTGAGTCCGACCCTGCCGCTCATTCCCAGCTGAACCCGGGGTCGATGACCTCGGGTTCGACGTTGAGGTAGGTCGAGACCAGGCGGGCGATCACGAACCGCAGCCAGTCCTCGGTCTCCAGCCGGTCGGCCGAGCGCTGCTCGATGGGCCGCCGGAAGATGATCAGTCGGGGACGGGTGGGGGACCCGGTCTCGTCCACGCCGGCGGGGACCAGCCGGCCCAGGGGCACCTGACCGTCGGCGGCGACCTCGTCCGACCAGTGGGCGGTGGCGGACTCCAGGCGCATGCGGGGCACCAGGTCGATCGCAACGTCCAGCCCGTTCAGCCGGTCACCGAACTGCTCGAGCACCGGCGCGTAGGCGTCCAGCACCGCGGTGTCGAAGAGCTCCGCGCGGGTGGCGTAGCGCGGCAGCCGCGGCATCAGCACGCCCCGCAGGCCGTGCCCGCGGGTGTCCCTGGCCAGGGCCCGGGGCGCGGAACGGTCCGGGGAGGGGGACCGGGGTGTGGAGGGACGCGTCATGTCCACGATCCTAGACCTGACCGCGGCGCGTCCCCGGGTCCGACAGGCGGGGTCGGCTCGTCCGGCGCGACGGTGGTCTCCGGGACTAGGATGGTCTCCGTGACTGACTACCGACAGTGTTCCAGGCCCGGCTGCGGGTCCCGTGCGATCGCCACCCTGCGCTACAACTATGCCGCCCGCACGGCGACCGTCAACCCCCTGGAGCCCGGGGACGATCCGCACAGCTGGGATCTGTGCGACCGTCATCTCTCCAGACTGACCGTCCCCGAAGGGTGGGGGCTGCAGCGCACGGAGGATCTGTTCCCGGAGGAACCTGTGCAGGCGGCCTCGTACGCCGGCGGTGTCCCCGACATCGCCGACGACATCACCGACGAGGACTTCACCGACGAGGAGATGCAGGCCCTCGCCGCGGCACTCGAGTCCGGGAGCGACAACGGCTACCCGGTCGAGAGCGCCATCGACAAGCTCACGTCGGCACAGCGGCACCCGGTGTCCCGGGTCGTGCGCCGCACCGACATCCCGCAACCGTCCGGCCATCACCCCTCACGGCGGAACCTGCCGGGACGAGCCCCCCAGCGTCATCTGCGCGCAGTGCGCTACGACGGCGAATGATCCGAGAAGAACACCAGGAGAGTTGACATGACACAGCGAGACCGGGAGGCCATCGCCTCCGTCATCAAGGCGTACGACGTGCGTGGCGTCGTGGGCGACGGTATCGACGCAGACCTCGTGCGCGACACGGGGGCCGCTTTCGGCCTGCTCATGCGGGGGGAGGGTGCCGCGACGGTCGTCATCGGCCACGACATGCGCGACAGCTCACCAGAGCTCTCCGAGGCCTTCGCCGAGGGGGTCCGGGGCCAGGGGCTCGACACCGTCTCCCTCGGACTGACCTCCACCGACGAGTTGTACTACGCCTCCGGCAGCATGGACTGCCCCGGGGCGATGTTCACCGCCTCCCACAACCCCGCGCGCTACAACGGCATCAAGCTGTGCCGTTCCGGCGCACGCCCAGTCGGCCAGAAGACCGGCCTCGGTGAGATCACCGACATGCTCGTCGCCGGCGTCCCGTCCTACGACGGCGCGGCGGGCGCCGGGACGACGAAGGACGTGCTGGCCGACTACGCCGCCTTCCTCCACGACCTCGTGCCGCTGGACATCCGCCCGCTCACCGTGGCGGTGGACGCCGGCAACGGCATGGGCGGGCTCACCGTCCCCGCCGTCCTCGGCGAGGACTCCGGGGTGCCGGTGACCGTCAAGGACCTCTACTTCGAGCTCGACGGCAACTTCCCGAACCACGAGGCCAACCCGCTGGCCCCGGAGAACATCGTGGACCTGCAGAAGTTCACCGTGGAGCAGGGCGCGGACCTGGGTGTGGCCTTCGACGGCGACGCCGACCGCTGCTTCATCGTCGACGAGCGGGGCGACGCGGTCTCCCCGTCGGCGATCTGCGGCATCATCGCCGAGCGTTACCTCGCCGACCACCCCGGTGCCACGATCATCCACAACCTCATCACCTCGAAGGCGGTGCCGGAGATCGTCCGCGAGCACGGCGGCACCCCGGTGCGCACCCGGGTGGGGCACTCCTTCATCAAGGCGCAGATGGCGGAGGAGAACGCCGTCTTCGGCGGCGAGCACTCCGCCCACTACTACTTCTCCGAGTTCTTCAACGCCGACTCCGGCATGCTGGCCGCGCTCCACGTGCTGGCCACTCTGGGCGGCCAGGACCGTCCGCTCTCCGAGCTGAAGAAGGCCTACGGCCGCTACGAGGCGTCCGGCGAGATCAACTCCGAGGTCGCCGACCAGGACGGGCGCACCGCCGCCGTCGTGGAGGCCTTCGCCGACGAGACGTCCTCCACCGACGACCTCGACGGCGTCACCGTGGAGCTGGCCGACGGGTCCTGGTTCAACATCCGTGCCTCGAACACCGAACCGCTGCTGCGGCTCAACGTCGAGGCGGCCACCACCGGCCGTGTCCAGGAGATCGTGGACAAGGCACTGGCGGTGATCCGTGCCTGAGACGTCCCCGAAGCAGGTCCTCGACGGCACGTCCACGTCCGGCGTCGCCCTGATGGAGGGCAGCCTGCGTAACTACGCCTGGGGTTCGAGGACCGCGCTCGCCGAGCTCACGGGACGGCCGTCCCCGAGCCCGCACCCGGAGGCGGAGCTCTGGTACGGCGCCCACCCCGAGGCGCCCAGCGCGCTCCCGGGTGCGCGTCCGGGGGAGAGCGCCGACCTGCTGCAGCGCATCTCCGCAGACCCCGACTCTGAGCTGGGGGACAGCGCGACGGGCGGACGCCTGCCGTTCCTGCTCAAGTTGCTCGCAGCCGACCAGGCGCTGAGCCTGCAGGCGCACCCCACGCTGGACCAGGCACGGGAAGGCTACGCCCGGGAGAACGAGGCTGGCCTGCCGCTCGGTTCGCCGAGCCGCAACTACAAGGACGACAACCACAAGCCCGAGCTGCTCGTCGGCCTGACCCGCTTCGAGGCGCTCGCCGGTTTCCGTCCGGTGGAGCGCACCCGCGCGCTGCTGGCCGCCCTGGGCGTGCCCGAGCTGGACCGCTACACCGACCTGCTCAGCGGCGTCGCTGGCGACGCGGAGGGGCTGCGCGCCCTGGTGACCACGTGGATCTCGTTGCCGCCGCAGCGGCGGCTGGAGCTGATCGACGCGGTGCTCGACGCCTGCCGTCGACTCATCGCCGCCGTCGACGAGGGGACGGCCGAGGCGTGGATGGCGGGCCCGGCGCAGGCCGCCCTGGACCTGTCGGAGCAGCACCCGGGCGACGCGGGCATCCTCGTGTCGTTGCTGCTCAACCATGTGGTCCTGGAACCGGGGCAGGCGTTGTTCCTGGCAGCCGGCAACCTGCACGCCTACCTGAAGGGCACCGGCGTGGAGGTCATGGCGAACTCCAACAACGTGCTTCGCGGTGGGCTGACCACCAAGCACGTGGACGTGCCGGAGCTGATGAAGGTCGTGGACTTCTCCGCGACCCCGGACCCGGTGCAGCGCCCCCGGGAGGACGGGACGTTCATCGTGCCGGTGCCGGAGTTCCGCCTGCGGGCGGTGGACGGTTCCACGGTGGACGTTCAGGGGCCGTCGATCGTCCTGGCCACCGAGGGCTCGGTGGAGGTCGGTGGCGCCGACGGGCGGGGAGTGGTGCTCGCTGCTGGTCAGGCGGCGTGGGTGCCGGCCTCGTCGTCGGATGTCACGGCGCGGCCGGTGGCCTCCGGTGACTCCGGCCAGTTCTTCGTGGCTTCGGTCGGCTGACACCGCAGACATACGCAGCGCGGCCCGGTCCTCGAAGGGCCGGGCCGCGCTGTTTTCTCGGCGTTTGTCTTAGGGGGTGGGGCCGGTGGTGTCGGTGACCGAGTCGGACTGGTCGGTGTCGCCACCGGTGGTGTCCCCGGTCTCCTCGTCGTCGTTGTCGTCGCCGGCGCCCTCGTTCGTGGGGGAGACGGAGCTCTCCCCGGAGTTGTCTGGCGCGGTCGTCCCCGAAGGCTCAGACGGCTCTGACGGCTCTGACGGTGCGGGAGTTTCAGTGGACTCCGAGGGCTCGCCGGTGTCGGTGGACTCGGAGGGCTCGCCGGTGGTGGACCCGTCGGTCTCCCCGGGGATGTCCGGCAGGTTGCTGAGCGACGGCAGGAGGTCGGTCAGCGAGGGCAGCTGCGAGACACCGCCGTCGTCCGTGGGCGTCTCCTCACCTGCGTTGTCGCCGGTGTCCCCGGAGTCGTCCAGGTCGTCAGTTCCCCCGGCGTCTCCGGAGTTGCCGCTGTCGCCGGAGTCGTCGGTACCGCCGTCGTCCGGGGTGGCGCGGGGCGTCACGAACTCGTCGCCGCTCCAGGCGTTCGGCGGTGCGTACCGGTCCGCGGTCAGCGGGGTGGCGAGGTCGGCGCGTGAGTCACCGGCGGGGTCGTCCTCGCCGCGCCCGTAGTCCGGCAGGTCGGTCTCCGACGTGCCGGAGTTCCCCGTGGTCGGGGCGGAGGGGGAGGTGGACGACGACAGGTTGTCGCCGGCGGCGGCCTCCTCGACGGCGGCGCGGTCGTCGTCGTGACCCGGGGACACGTTCTGCCAGGTGACGACGGCGAGGATCGCGGCGGCGGCCAGGCCGGCGACGACGAAGGATCCCAGGATGCGGTTGGCGCGCGAGGCCCGCGCGGCTTCGTCACGCAGCAGAGACTCGTGGTGTTCGGTGGTCCCGCCGTCGGTGGCCGAGGCTTCCTCGTCCTGTCGTTCGGGTTCGAGCTCGTAGTCCACGGTGTCCCTCCTTCCGTCCGGGGTCGTCGTCCGTGGCGTGATGGCGTGGCACTGGAATGTCACGGTTAGATCACAATCTGCCGTAACCCTATCATCCGTATCTAACGCCATGAAAGACCCGAACGTTACCTAACTTCACGGGAACCTGTGTTTGTCGTGGGGTTTTGATGGGCGTCTCCGCGAGAATCGCCGGTCGTTCGCCGCTTTTCCTGGATCGTGACGTCGAGACGAAATCGTGATTTTTCGGCCGAGCGCCCGTGAAATCGGACCCACGGGCACCGCCCGCGCCGACCGCGCGGGGAGGCGGGTGGTCCGTCTGTCGCGACCGGACGCCGCCGACTACGCTCGGTGGCAGGACACGACCACGAGAGGGAAATGAGACATGAGCACCTGGGACGAGACCGTCTTCGCCGACGACACGAACACCGAGTTCCTCGCTGACTGCGACGACCTGGAGGGGGAGGCGCTTGCCGAGGGTCTGAGGGACGCCTGTGCCCTCGCGCTGGACACGGACGCCGGCGGAGCCGCCGGCCGGGGGGTGGACCCCGACTACATCAACGGACTGTGCGCGGCGACCGTGGCCGCCATCTGGTCGGGGGCGCCGTTTACCTCGGCCACCGTCGCCGACGAGCACCCTTTCATCCGTGAGGGCATCGGGCAGTGCCCGGACGACCTCCAGGAGGTCGCCCTCGAGGTGCTGGACCGCGAACTGGAGTCCGCGGGCGATGAGGCGCCGGACGGTCTGGAGACCGTCGTCGAAGCACTCAGCTGACACCGGGCCGGCGACCGGGCCAGCAGACCCCTCCGTGCGCCGGGCACGGCCTGCGGGGGATAGGGTTGACCGGAGGTAGCCCGGCAACTTCCACCATCCAGTACACCCCAGTACATTCCTGACGTTTCGAGGAGCAATCACCCCATGGCAGACTTCGTCGCACCGACCGTCGACACCCACGACGGCACCGGCGCCAACGGCACCCCGCTCCAGTTCAAGGTCCGGGACCTCTCCCTCGCGGAGGCGGGTCGTCACCAGATCCGCCTCGCCGAGTACGAGATGCCCGGCCTGATGGAGCTGCGTCGCGAGTACGGCGAGGAGCAGCCCCTGGCGGGCGCCCGCATCGCCGGCTCGATCCACATGACGGTGCAGACCGCCGTGCTCATCGAGACTCTCACCGCCCTCGGCGCCGAGGTCCGGTGGGCGTCTTGCAACATCTTCTCCACGCAGGACGAGGCGGCCGCCGCCGTGGTCGTCGGCGCCGGCACCCCGGAGGACCCGCAGGGCGTCCCGGTGTTCGCGTGGAAGGGTGAGACCCTCGACGAGTACTGGTGGTGCCTGGAGCAGATCTTCTCCTGGGGCGACGTGCGCCCCAACATGATCCTCGACGACGGTGGCGACGCCACCATGGCCGTCATCACCGGCAGCGAGTTCGAGGGCAACGGCATCGTGCCGGAGCCCACCGACGAGGACTCCGACGAGTACCAGGCCTTCCTGGGCATGCTCGCCCGCGTCTTCGGCGAGGACGACTCCCGCTGGAGCGAGGCCGCGAAGTCCGTCAAGGGCGTCACCGAGGAGACCACCACCGGTGTGCACCGTCTCTACCACTTCGCCGAGCAGGGCACCCTGCCGTTCCCGGCGATGAACGTCAACGACGCGGTCACCAAGTCCAAGTTCGACAACCGCTACGGCACCCGCCACAGCCTGCTGGACGGCATCAACCGTGCCACCGACATGCTCGTCGGCGGCAAGGCCGTGCTCGTCTGCGGCTACGGTGACGTGGGCAAGGGCGTCGCCGAGGCGTTCAAGGGCCAGGGTGCCCGGGTGAAGGTCACCGAGGCCGACCCGATCAACGCCCTGCAGGCACTGATGGACGGCTTCCCGGTGGTCACCGTGGACGACGCGATCGGCGAGGCCGACATCGTCATCACCTCCACCGGCAACCTGGGCATCATCACCTTCGAGCAGATGCGCAAGATGAAGAACCACGCCCTGCTCGGCAACATCGGCCACTTCGACAACGAGATCGACATGGCCTCGCTGCTGCACCGTACGGACGTCAGCCGCACCACCATCAAGCCCCAGGTGGACGAGTTCACCTTCCCGCGTACCGACGCCGCCGACGCAGAGGTCGTCAGCATCGTGGTGCTCTCCGAGGGACGCCTGCTCAACCTGGGCAACGCCACCGGCCACCCGAGCTTCGTGATGTCGAACTCCTTCGCCGACCAGACCATCGCCCAGATCGAGCTGTTCGTCGACGGCGACCGCTACGACAACGAGGTCTACCGTCTGCCGAAGATCCTGGACGAGAAGGTCGCCCGCATCCACGTCGAGGCCCTCGGCGGTCAGCTCACGAAGCTGACCAAGGAGCAGGCCGAGTACATCGGCGTGGACGTCGAGGGTCCGTTCAAGCCCGAGCACTACCGCTACTAGAGGGGACCGCCACCGTGATCATCGCGTTCGAGGGCATCGACGGCGCAGGTAAGAACACCTGCGTCACCGCCCTGGAGGCTGAGCTGCTCTCCCGGGAGATCCCGGTGGCGAAGCTGGCCTTCCCCCGCTACGAGCAGTCCGTCCACGCGCAGCTGGCGTCCGCCGCCCTGCACGGCGGCATGGGTGACCTCGTCGACTCCGTCCACGGCATGGCGACGCTGTTCGCCCTCGACCGGGCGGAGGTCGCCGGGGAGCTCGCGGACTTCGACGACGAGGGCTATGTGGTGCTGCTGGACCGTTACGTGGCGTCCAACGCTGCCTACTCCGCCGCCCGCCTGGGGGTGGTGGAGGCCGACGTCGTGGACAGTGAGGTCGTGGCCTGGGTCGACGAGCTGGAGTTCGACGGGCTGGGTGCGCCGGTGCCGGACGTGCAGATCCTGGTCGACGTGCCCGACGAGGTGGCCTCCGGGCGTGTCGCCGGGCGTGCCGAGCAGGACGCCGACCGTGCCGCCGACGCCTATGAACGCGACGGTGACCTGCAGTCGCGCACGCTGGCGGCCTACCGCGCGCTGGCGGCGGCGCAGTGGCGCTCGCCCTGGTGGACGCTGGACAACTCCGGCGACCCCGCGGACCTGCAGCAGGCCGTCAGTGACCTGGTGGACGGTCTCGTCGAGGACCCCTCCACCGACGGCTAGGAGCGCGTTGAGGGGGGAGGACCTGCTACCAACCAGGATGGTTTGTGACAGACTGATCCCCATGGCAGAGAAAGTTCTCGTCGTCGACGACGACCCCGCAATCTCGGAGATGCTGACCATCGTCCTGCAGGGCGAGGGTTTCGACACGGTCGTCGTCGGGGACGGGCCGCAGGCCGTGGAGGCCGCGGAGAACGAGCACCCCGACCTCATCCTGCTCGACCTCATGCTCCCGGGCATGAGCGGCATCGACGTGTGCCGCGCGGTGCGGGAGTTCTCGGCGGTGCCGATCGTGATGCTCACCGCGAAGACCGACACGGTGGACGTCGTCCTGGGCCTGGAGACCGGCGCGGACGACTACGTCCCCAAGCCGTTCAAGCCCAAGGAGCTGGTCGCCCGGGTGCGCGCGCGGTTGCGCCGCACCCCGGAGGAGGTCCCGGAGTCGGTGAAGGTCGCCGACCTCACCATCGACTTCGGCGGCCACCAGGTGATCCGTCGCGGTAAGCCGATCTCGTTGACCCCGATCGAGTTCGAGCTGCTGACCACCCTGGCCTCCCGGCCGCGCCAGGTCTTCGCCCGCGAGGAGCTGCTGGAGCGGGTGTGGGGCTACCGCAAGTCCAACGACACCCGCCTGGTCAACGTGCACATCCAGCGGTTGCGCTCGAAGGTGGAGAAGGACCCGGACAACCCGACGATCATCCAGACCGTCCGCGGGGTCGGTTACAAGACCGGGGAGTAGGACACCGGACCCATGGCACGTAAGTCACGGGACAGCGCCCGGAACCCGCAGGACGCCGAGAGCGCCCTGGACGCTCAGGTCGGCGAGACGGTGCCGGACGCCCTGGACGCCCAGCCCGGCCAGCCCGGCCAGTCCGGCCAGTCCGGCGAGGCCGGCGACGGCGCCGCCGACGGCGCGACCGAGGCCGGCCGCCTGGGTCGCGACGTCCTGCCCGTCGCGAAGGACGGGGACGGACGCCGCGGCCGCGGCCGCTCCGACCGCCAGGGCGGCGACGGTGAGGCCGACCCGCGTCGTGCGCCTCGCGGCGAGCTCGGCGACATCGGCGTGGTCGAGGCGATGCGCATCTTCCTGCGCCGCCCGGTGCAGTTCGCCCGCAAGTTCTCCGAGAAGCTAGCCCAGCGCTGGCGCACCTCCATCCAGCTGCGGGTGATCGGCAGTGTCTTCGCCTCGTCGTTGCTGGTGATCATGGCGTTGGGTTTCGTGCTGACCAGTTTCGTCGGCCAGCAGCTGCTGGACGCCAAGTACAACGCCGCCACCGACGAGATCGACCGGGCCCGCAGCATCGTCGAGGAGCAGATCCGCAACACCGACTCGGCGTCGTCGCCGCAGTTGAGGATCAACAACGCCCGCGCCGCGCTGAGTGACCGCACCGCGGACTCGGAGCAGGGCTCCACCGGCACGGTCTACGAGCCGGTGATCATCGCCTCGGACCTGACCGGCGGGGACATCTCCAGCCCGGAGGTCAACCCGGTGCCGGAGAGCCTGCGTGACTTCGTGCGTCAGGGGCAGGTCTCGGTGCAGTACACCACCGTGGACGGTTCCGGCGGCTCCTTCAAGGCCCTGGTCATCGGGTCCCCGGTGGAGTCGGACATCCAGGGCCTGGAGCTGTACCTGGTGATGCCGCTGGACAACGAGGAGTCCACCATGGCGCTGATGCGCGGGCTCCTGCTCGCCGGTGCCGTGGTGCTCATGGTGCTGCTCGTGGTCATCGCCTGGGTGTTCTCCCAGCAGCTCACGGTGCCGGTGCGCACCGCCTCGCGCATCGCCGAGCGTTTCGCCGCCGGCCACATGCGTGAGCGTATGGCGGTCGACGGGCAGGACGAGGTGGCGCGTCTGGCGATCAGCTTCAACGAGATGGCGGAGAACCTGTCGTACCAGATCCGCCAGCTCGAGGAGTTCGGTTCGCTGCAGCAGCAGTTCACCTCGGACGTCTCACACGAGCTGCGCACCCCGTTGACCACGGTGCGTATGGCCGCGGACCTGATCCACGCGAACTCGGAGGACCTCGACCCGGTGACCCGGCGGGCCTCGGAGCTGATGAACGCCGAACTGGACCGGTTCGAGATGCTGCTCGGTGACCTGCTGGAGATCTCCCGGCACGACGCCGGTGTGGCGAACCTGTCGCGTGAGCTCATCGACGTCCGTGGCGTGGTGAAGTCCACGATGGGGCAGCTGCGTGCCCTGGCCGAGGAGGTCGGCAGCGAGATCCAGCTGGACCTGCCGGACGAGCCGGTGATGGAGGAGGTCGACTCCCGACGGGTCGAACGTATCCTGCGTAACCTGCTGGCCAACGCCATCGACCACAGCGAGGGACGTCCGGTGCGTGTCACGATGCGGGTCGGTGCGGAGTCGTTGGCGGTGACGGTGGTGGACCACGGGATGGGGCTGAAGCCCGGCGAGGCGGACCTGGTGTTCAACCGGTTCTGGCGCTCCGACCCCTCGCGTGAGCGCAAGACCGGCGGTACCGGCCTGGGGCTGGCGATCGCGAAGGAGGACGCCCAGCTGAACGGCGGACGCCTGGAGGCGACCGGCGAGCTGGGTGTGGGTGCCTGCTTCCGGCTGACCTTGCCGCGCCGTCCCGGCCAGGAGGTCCGCACCTCGCCGCTGCCGCTGGAGGTCACCGAGATGGTGGTGACGGACGTTGCCGCAGAGGCCGGAGAAGCCGGGGTCGTGGACGTGGCGTCCGACGCTGCTCCCGGCGCGGCTCCCGAGGTGGAGCAGGAGGAACCGGCCCCGGCGGACCGTTTCGACTCGGTCGACGTGACGGCGGGCTCGGTGGGGTCCTCGGACGTGGACCTCAGCGCCTTCGAGGGGCTGACCGAGGAGGAGCTTCGTACGGCCCTGCAGGAGGCGGAGGACATGGACTCGGCGTTCGGCCCCGACGGTGAGGAGTCAGGTGATGACGGTGAAGACGATGCGAAGAACTGACGCGGTGCGCCAGGTGGTGGCGCTGCTGGGCACGGCGGCGTTGGCCGGCGGGCTGGTGGCGTGCACGACGTTGCCGGGGGAGTCGACACCGGAGGCGGTGTCGTCCTACGTCTCGGCGCCGGACGCCAGCAACCTGCCCACCCCCTCGGAGGAGCAGCCGCCGGACCTGCTGCTGCGGGACTTCTACCTCGCCTCGACCTACCAGGCGAACAACCGGCAGGCGGCCAAGGAGTTCCTCACGGCCTCCGCGGCGGACGGCTGGGAGGACAGCACCTCCACGCTGATCCTCGACCGCCTGGACCTCAACGCCACCGGCGGGGTCTCCGGCGACGAGGTGACCTACGTGGTGCGGGGCACCGTGGTCGGGCGGCTGGGTTCCGGCGGCGTGTACCAGCCGGAGAACAGCCCGTACGAGGAGGAGGTGACGCTGGAGCGCGGCGACACCGGTTGGCGGCTCTCCGACCTGCCGGACGGGGTGGTGCTGGACCGCAGCGACTTCGTCGGCGCGTACCAGGCCCACGACCTCTACTACCTCGACCCCACGAAGCGTTTCCTGGTCCCGGACCGGCGGTGGATCTACAACCGTCAGGAGAACATCGGCTTCTCCCTGGTGTCCCTGCTGGCCGGCGGGCCGCGCAACCAGCTGCAGAACGCCGTGGAGACGGCGTTCCCCTCGGGTAACGGTATCCAGGCCGCCGTGGAGGAGGACGGGACGTTCACCGTGGACGTCACCGGCATCACGGACCTCTCCGTCGACGACCGGGAGGTCCTCGCCGCCCAGCTGGTCTGGACGCTGGCGAAGTCCGACGTGCGCGGTCCGTACCGGATCCTCGCCGACGGTATGTCGATCACCGACGACGGCCGGGAGGAGTGGACGCTGTCCGACGTCTCGGACTTCGACCCGGAGGCGACGGTCGACGAGCCGCTGCGCGCCCTGCGCGACGGCGCCCTGGTGGAGGTCGACGGCGACTCCGGTGAGACGTTGCCGGGGTGGACGTCCTCCGGCGAGCTGGAGTCCGCGGCGACGTGCCGGACGGACGGACGCATCGCGGCGGTCAGCGGCCGCGGCGACGGTGAGCGCTCGCTGCTCGTCGGCGACGTGGGCGGCGACCCGGTCACGGTGATGTCCGCGCGCTCGCTGTCGCGTCCGTCGTGGAGCGGCGACTCGCAGAGTCTCTACGTGGTCGCCGACGGCCGCCGCGTCCACCGGCTGGTGCCCAGCGGCTCGGGCATCCAGATGGACGAGTCCACGGTGGACACCTCCTCACTGGACGCCCTCGACATCAACGACCCGCGCATCAGCGTGTTCACCGTCTCGCGTGACGGGACCCGGACGGCGATGCTGATCAACGGCCGTCTGTTCGTCGCCGTGCTGCAGCACGACGAGGACGGGGAGATCGTGCTCGGCACGCCGATGGAGGTCGGTCAGCGCGTCGGCGACACCGCCCTGTCGGTGGACTGGCGCGAGGACGGGACGCTGCTGGTCGGCACCCGCGCCAACGACGCCCCGGTGTGGGTCGTCACCGTCGACGGGTCCGAGGCGACGCCGTTGTCGAGCCGGAACATCACCGCGCCGGTCGTGGCGGTGGGGTCGGCCGGACGCATCCAGTACATCCTGGACTCGCGGGCGATGCTGCAGCTCGACGTCGGGGACTCCGAGGCCAGGTTCTGGCGCGAGGTGCCGGCGCTGCAGGGTGCCCGCGCCGTCCCGGTCCTGACGAAGTAGGGGGCGTATGGGGGAACTGCTGGGGGAGCTCACCGGCCTGGTGTGGCGGGAGGACTGCCTGGCCTGCGGCAGGGCGGGGACGCCCCGGGCGGTGGCCGGGGTGGCGTTGTGCCGGGTCTGCGCGCTGCAGTTGCGCGGTGAGCCGACGCGGGTGGCGGACACGGCCTCGCCGCCGGTCTTCGCCGCAGGCCCCTACGGTGGGGCGTACCGCGGGGTCGTCCTGGCGGCCAAGGAGCACCTGCGCCCGGAGGCGGTGCAGGTGGCGGGTGCGGTGCTCGCCGGCACCGTCCGGCACCTGGTCGCACGGGGGCTGGTCACCGATCCACGTCTCGCGCCGGTGGTGCTGCTGCCGGCACCGACGACGCGCCGGGCGGCGCGTGACCGCGGCGGGTGCGTCGTCGAACGGTCCGCCGTCGTCGCCGCACGCGACCTGGGCGGGGGGACCCACGTCGTGGCCACGGCGACGCTGGCGTCCGGCACCCGCGACTCGGTGGGGCTGGGACGTGGTGAGCGGCAGGCGAACATCGCGTCCAACCTGCACATCGACGACGTCGCCGTGCGGCGCGCGGGGCGTCTGCTCAGGACACCCGGGGCGGTCGCGTGCATCGTCGACGACGTCACGACCACCGGGGCAACGGTGGCACGTTTCGCCACCGCGCTGGCCGCCCGCGGGGTGGTTCCCGCGGTGGCGGTGGTGCTTGCGCAGGCGTGAGGTGGGGGTGTCCCCGTAGCTGTCCAGCCGCTGCCCCCGTAGCTGCCCCCACGGCCCACCGCGAGCCCCGGATCGTCGGTACTATCGGGAGGGAAGATGTCGCCAGGAATGTGCTCGGTGGACAATCCGGTTCACCGGTGGCAGGCGGCTCGGAGACCGGGAGGATGAGTATGACCGTCCAGAACCAGCAGGACATCACGGCAGAGGGTGCTGCTCCGGAGGCACAGGTGGAGATCACCGGCCGTAACGTGGAGATCCCTGAGCACTTCGCCGAGCGGGTGAACGCCAAGCTCGCCAAGGTGGAACGGCTCGACCCGACTCTCACGTACTTCCATGTGGAGCTCCAGCACGAGCGCAACCCGCGTCGTACCGACGAGTCCGACCGCATCCAGATCACCGCCTCCGGCAAGGGCCACATCGCCCGTGCGGAGGCGAAGGAGGACTCGTTCTACGCCGCGTTGGACGCCGCCATCGCCAAGATGGAGAGGTCCCTGCGCAAGGTCAAGGCCCGCCGCAAGATCGCCCGGTCCGGCCACCGTGCACCGGTCTCCGTGGGCGAGGCGACGGCGGACCTGGTCCAGGAGGCGGAGCGCGAGGCCGCCACCAACCCGGGCCAGTTCGACGAGGACCCGTACGCCGAGCAGTTCCAGCCCGGTCGGGTCGTGCGTGAGAAGGAGCACCCTGCCACCCCGATCAGCGTGGACGACGCGCTCAGCGAGATGGAGCTCGTGGGACACGACTTCTACCTCTTCGTCAACGAGGAGACGGGTCGTCCGTCGGTGGTCTACCGTCGTCGGGCCTACGACTACGGTCTGATCGCCCTCAGTGACGGGCCGCAGGAGTAGCGGGACGTCCTACGCGGCGGGCACCGTCGGGGTGGTTCTCCACCCCGGCGGTGCCCGCCGTCGTTCGTCCCCGTGACCGGGGCGCCGGACGGGAGCACTGTGCAAGACAGGGTGTCGGAGGTAGACTGAAAGACTGATCTCGCAGGGTGCGTCACCGCGCCCGGGCAAAAATGCCGTGCGAGTGCCTCAGGCAAGACCCCACAGGTGCAACACAAGGTAAGGGACGAGCAGCACGTGCTAGGACTTTCGAAGATTCTCCGCCTCGGTGAAGGCCGCGCCGTCAAGCGACTGTCCGCGGTCGCCGACCAGGTCATCGCCAAGGAGGACGAGTACGCCGCCCTCACGGACGAGGAACTGCAGGGTAAGACCGCTGAGTTCCGCGCCCGGCTCGAGAAGGGTGAGAGCCTCGACGACATCCTGCTGGATGCCTTCGCCACCGCGCGCGAGGCGTCCTGGCGGGTGCTGGGCCAGAAGCACTTCAAGGTCCAGGTCATGGGTGGTGCGGCCCTGCACTGGGGCTACGTCGCCGAGATGAAGACCGGTGAGGGCAAGACCCTGACCTGTGTCCTCCCCGCCTACCTCAACGGGCTGTCCGGCAAGGGCGTGCACGTGGTCACCGTGAACGACTACCTCGCCCGTCGTGACTCGGAGTGGATGGGCCGTGTCCACCGGTTCCTCGGCCTGGACACCGACGTGATCCTGTCGGGCAAGCGTCCGACGGACCGTCGCAAGGCCTACGCCGCGGACGTCACCTACGGCACGAACAACGAGTTCGGCTTCGACTACCTGCGCGACAACATGGCGCACTCGCTGGACGACCTGGTGCAGCGTGGCCACAACTACGCCATCGTGGACGAGGTCGACTCGATCCTCATCGACGAGGCACGTACCCCGCTGATCATCTCCGGTCCGGTGTCGGGTTCCTCGCAGTGGTTCACCGCCTTCGCCCGGATCGTGCCGAAGATGACGCTGGACATCCACTACGAGGTCGACCCGAAGAAGAAGACCGTGGGCGTCAAGGAGGAGGGTGTGGAGTTCGTCGAGGACCAGCTCGGCATCGACAACCTCTACTCCCCGGAACACTCGCAGCTGGTCAGCTACCTGAACAACGCCATCAAGGCCAAGGAGCTGTTCACCCGCGACAAGGACTACATCGTGCGTAAGGGTGAGGTCGTCATCGTCGACGAGTTCACCGGCCGCATCCTCGACGGCCGCCGGTACAACGAGGGCATGCACCAGGCCATCGAGGCGAAGGAGGGTGTGGAGATCAAGAACGAGAACCAGACCCTGGCCACGGTGACCCTGCAGAACTACTTCCGCCTGTACGACAAGCTGGCCGGCATGACCGGTACGGCCGAGACCGAGGCCGCGGAGCTGAAGTCGATCTACAAGCTGGACGTGGCGGCGATCCCCACGAACAAGCCCAACCAGCGTCACGACAACATCGACCTGGTGTACAAGACGCAGGAGGCGAAGTTCGAGGCCGTGGCCGACGACATCGCCGAGCGTGTCGAGAAGGGCCAGCCGGTGCTGGTCGGCACCACCTCGGTGGAGCGTTCGGAGTACCTGTCGAAGCTGCTGCAGGCCCGGCACATCCGCCACAACGTGCTCAACGCCAAGCAGCACGAGAAGGAGGCGGAGTTCGTCGCCCAGGCGGGTCGGCTCAAGGCCGTGACCGTGGCGACGAACATGGCCGGTCGTGGTACCGACATCGTGCTCGGCGGTAACCCGGACATCATCTGCGACCTCACCCTGCGTGAGCGCGGTCTGGACCCGGTCGAGGACCCGGAGGCCTACCAGGAGGCCTGGGACGAGGAGATCGTCAAGGCCCGTGCCAAGTCGAAGGAGGAGGCCGAGAAGGTCTCCGAGGTCGGCGGTCTTTACGTGCTGGCCACCGAGCGCCACGAGTCGCGTCGTATCGACAACCAGCTGCGTGGCCGTTCGGCCCGCCAGGGTGACCCGGGCGAGACCCGGTTCTACCTGTCGATGCGCGACGACCTGATGACCCGCTTCGTGGGCCAGACCATGGAGAACCTCATGACCCGGCTGAACGTGCCGGACGACATGCCGATCGACTCGAAGATGGTCACCAACGCCATCAAGGGCGCGCAGTCGCAGGTGGAGAACTCCAACTTCGAGATGCGCAAGAACGTCCTGAAGTACGACGAGGTCCTCAACGAGCAGCGCAAGGTCATCTACCGTGAGCGCCGCCAGATCCTGGAGGGCGAGGACATCGCCTCCAACGTGCGCACCATGATGGACGACACCCTCGCCGCCTACGTCGACGGCGCGACCGCCGAGGGCTACGTGGAGGACTGGGACCTCGACGAGCTGTGGACCGCGCTGGACTCCCTCTACGGTCCGTCGGTGACCTCCACCGAGCTGATCGACGGCACGGAGTACGGTTCGGCCGGCGAGCTCACCGCCTCGCAGCTGCTGCGCGCACTGCAGGAGGACGCCCACAAGCTGTACGACGAGCTGGAGGCGTCCGTCACCTCCGTCGGCGGCGACGAGCAGATGCGCGGCATGGAACGCGGCGTGGTGCTCAACGTGGTGGACCAGAAGTGGCGCGAGCACCTCTACGAGATGGACTACCTCAAGGAGGGCATCGGGCTGCGCGCCATGGCCCAGCGCGACCCGCTGGTCGAGTACCAGCGCGAGGGCGGCGACATGTTCGGCCGGATGAACGACGGCATCAAGGAGGAGACGATCCGTCAGCTCTTCCTGGTGCGCAAGCAGCTCAAGTCCAAGGAGCCGGAGCAGGCCGAGGGACCGTTGAACGTGGACGACCCGGCCGACACCCGCACCTCCCAGGAGCAGGAGCAGCAGAAGTCGGTGCCGAAGACCATCATCGGCGGCTAGTTCCTCAGGGTCAGACCATCGTGACGGTCTCGACGCGCCACCTGCCCTCGTAGCGGGCCAGGTGGCCGACGACGGCGCGCACCCGTTCGTGGTGCAGGACGCTGGCGGTGAAGGTGAGGCGCTCGGGGTGCGTCGGGGGAAGGTGCACGCTCAGCACACGTGAGGGCACGGCGGGGGAGGACGGTGCACCGGACGCCCCAGACACCCGTGCCGCAGCGGGGAGTGCCTGGCGCATCCTCCCCCGCAGGTCCTCGGTGACCCGCGGGGAGAACGGTCCCTTACGTAGCGCGGAGACCGGTCGGCGACCGTCGACGACCTCGAGCCAGACGCCCACGAGCATGGCGACCCGTGCGTTGACGGCGGAACCGGGACGCCGCGACGCGGCGTCCTGCACCGGTGCCGCCTCAGACGCCGGTGCGTCCTGCGTGACCGGCACCGCGTGACGGCCCGGACGGCGCAGATACACCAACCCGGGCACGGGGACGTAGGCCCTCCTGCCGTGTGTCGGCGGTGTCGTCGCGTCGGTGTTCCCCGGTAGAGCCCCCATGCTCGACGATGATAGCGCCCGGCGTGGCACAATGTGAGGTATGCGAGCATTGATTGTGGACTACTGTGGCGTCCTCGACGGAGCGGAGGAGGACCGCCGCCGGTGGCGGAAGGTCCTCACCGCGGCCAAGGACGCGGGTTTCGGAACGGCGATCCTCTCCAACGACCCCGGTGGCCCCTGTGCGGACCCGATCCGCACGTGGCAGGAGGCCGGTTACGTCGACACCGTCGTGCTGTCCGGTGAGGTCGGCGTGGACAAGCCCGACCCGGAGATCTTCATGATCACCGCCGACCGTCTCGAGGTCGACGTCAGCGACTGCATCCTCGTCGACGACTCGATCCTCAACGTCAAGGGCGCGGTGGAGTCCGGTCTGATCGGTGTGTACTACCAGCAGTTCGACCGGGCGATCGTGGAGATCTCCGGGCTGCTCGGACTGGAAGGGACCTACTAGGATGCGCGTCTTCATCCCCGCGACCTTCGACATGCTCGGCGGCCTCGCCCGCGACGGGCAGATGCCCGTGCGCTCCGGCGTCGCCTTCGCCCTGACCCCGGCCCTGCGCGAGTACTACACCGCCGGCGACGACGAGGAGATGTCCTACGCGGCGTTCCTGGAGGCCGCCCGCGCCTCCCTGCGTCTGCTCGGCATCGGCGACGAGGAGCGTTTCCCGCACCGTCGCGTCGTTGTCTCGGTCGACCTGGAGGACGCCGCGGCGTCCCCGGAGCCGGACAAGGGTGAGTCCGTGGTCCGGTTGGACCCGTCACTGGTGTCGGTGGAGCAGCTCGCCGCCATCCACGTCGACGACGAGGGCAATGAGCCGGCGACGGCCGCGGCCATCGAGATCGTCGACGCCGCCGACCTGGGTGACGAGGACGCAGAGATCACCCTCGGCGACTGCGAGGACAACCTGATGAGCTGGTACGACGCCCGCGAGCTCGGGGTCCTCGTCGACCTGATGTAGCGCCTGTCTCGCCCCTGGCGCACGGGGAAGGCCCGCCCTTCCGGAATTTTCCGGAACGGACGGGCCTTCTTTCGTTTGTCTCGTCTGTCTCTAACTCAGGTCGGACTAGCGGTGCAGGTCGAAGCGGTCGGCCTCGGTGACCTTCGTCCAGGCGGCGACGAAGTCCTTGACGAACTTCTCCTTCGCGTCGTCGCTGGCGTAGACCTCGGCCTGGGCGCGCAGCTCGGAGTTCGAGGCGAACACCAGGTCGGCGCGGGTGCCGGTCCACTTCTGCTCGCCCGTGGAGGCGTCGGTGCAGGCGAAGACGGTGGAGTCGGCGTCGGTGGCGACCCAGTCGTTGCCCAGCTTCAGCAGGTTGACGAAGAAGTCGGTGCTGAGCACGCCGGGACGGTCGGTGAGCACACCGTGGTCGGTGTCACCGAAGGTCGCACCGAGGACGCGCAGGCCACCGACGAGGGCGGTCATCTGCGGGGCGGTCAGGCCCAGCAGGTCGGCCTTGTCGACGAGCAGGTGCTCGGCGGGGATGTCCAGGTCGGCGCTCTGGTAGTTGCGGAAACCGTCGGCCAGGGGCTCCAGGAAGCTGAAGTTGTGCTCGTCGGTCTGCTCCTGCGAGGCGTCGACGCGGCCCGCGTGGAAGGGCACGGTGATCTCCGCACCGGCGTCCGCGGCGGCCTTCTCGACGGCGGCGTTGCCGGCGAGCACGATCAGGTCGGCCAGGGACAGGTGGCGCGGGGCGTTGGCCTCGTTGAAGTCCTTCTGGATCTTCTCCGGGGCCTCCAGGACACCGGCGAGCTGACGGGGCTCGTTGGCCTCCCAGCTGCGCTGCGGCTCCAGGCGGATGCGGGCACCGTTGACGCCGCCACGGAAGTCCGTGCCACGGAAGGTGGACGCGGCGGCCCAGGTGGTCTTCACCAGCTGGGAGACGCTGAGTCCGGAGTCCAGCACGCTCTTCTTGATCGCCTCGGCGTCGGAGGAGGTGATGGCCTCACCCTCGGCCTCGGGCAGCGGGTCCTGCCAGATGAGGTCCTCGGAGGGGACCTCCGGGCCGATGTAGCGGGACTTCGGGCCCATGTCGCGGTGGGTCAGCTTGAACCAGGCGCGGGCGAAGGCGTCGCTGAGCGCGGCCTGGTCGTCCTTGAACTTGCGGGAGACCTTCTCGTAGGCCGGGTCGACGCGCAGCGCGATGTCGGTGGTGAGCATGCGCGGCTCGCGGCGACCGTCGGAGTGCGCCATGGGGACCATGTCGGCTCCGCCGCCGTCGATGGGGCGCCAGTGGTAGTGGCCGCCCTCGCCCTCGGTGAGCTCCCACTCGTAGGCGAACAGGATGTGGAAGAACTCGTTGTCCCAGCGGGTCGGGTGGTAGGTCCAGGTGACCTCCAGGCCGGAGGTGATCTGGTCGTCGCCCTTGCCGGAGCCGTTGTGGTTCTCCCAGCCCAGGCCCTGACGCTCCAGCGGAGCCTCCTCGGGGTCGGCGCCGACGTTCTCCTCGTTGTCGGGGGCGGCACCGTGGGTCTTGCCGAAGGTGTGGCCGCCGGCGATGAGCGCCACGGTCTCCTCGTCGTCCATGCCCATGCGGCCGAAGGTGTCGCGGATGTCGTGTGCCGCGGCGGCCGGGTCCGGGTGGCCCTCGGGACCCTCCGGGTTCACGTAGATCAGGCCCATGGTGGTGGCGCCGAAGGGCTTCTGCAGCTTACGGGTGGTCTCGTTGGTGCCGCCGTAGCGGGCGTTGGTGCCCAGCCAGTCGGTCTCGGAGCCCCAGTAGACGTCCTCCGGCTCCCACACGTCCTCGCGGCCACCGCTGTAGCCGAAGGTCTCGAAGCCCATGGACTCCAGGGCGACGTTGCCGGCGAGGATCATCAGGTCGGCCCAGGAGAGGTTCTGGCCGTACTTCTTCTTCACGGGCCACAGCACGCGGCGGGCCTTGTCCAGGCCCACGTTGTCCGGCCAGCTGTTCAGGGGTGCGAAGCGCTGCTGACCGGCGCCGCCACCGCCGCGTCCGTCGTGGGAGCGGTAGGTGCCGGCGGAGTGCCAGGCCATGCGGATGATCAGCGGACCGTAGTGCCCGAAGTCGGCGGGCCACCAGTCCTCGGAGGTGGTCAGGACGTGCTCGATGTCCTTCTTCACCTCGGGGAGGTCGAGCTGCTTGAACGCCTCGGCGTAGTCGAAGCCGGCGTCGGTGGGCCGGACCTCCTGCGGGTTGTGGGCCAGCAGGCGCACGTTGAGGCGCTTGGGCCACCAGCTCTGGTTGGCGTTGCCCTCGGTGGGGAGCGGCAGACGGGCGCCGTCGGCCTCGTTACGCTCGGCCTGGGCCTCCTGCGGGGCGTGCCCGCCCTGTGGGTCCTGTCCGCCGTGGGCGACGGGGCAACCGGAAATCGGGTCAGTCATCGGTCTTCTCCTGAGTGTGGATCGGGGAGTGGGTGTTCTCGTTGTGGGTGTTCTCGGGGTCGTTCGTGCGGGCGCAGTCCATGCAGATGGCCCGGAAGGTGACCTCCGCCGACAGCACGGTGTGCATCCCGTGGCCTTCGGCGGGGGTCAGGCAGGGCGCGTGGCCGACGACGCACTCGACGTCCTCGAGCCGTCCGCACACGACGCACTGCATGTGGTGGTGGTTGTCCTCCAGGTTGGTCTCGTAGCGTGCGCCGCCCGAGCCGGGCAGGTCGATGCGACGCAGGAGACCGCGTGCGCTCAGATCGTTGACGACGTTGTGGACCGACTGCATGGAGATCGAGGGGAGCTCCGTGCGGATGCCGGCGTGCACCTGGGCCGCCGTGCTGTGCGGGTGCTGCCGCAGGTACTGCAGGGAGGCGATCCGGCCCGGGGTCGCCCGGAGGCCCAGTTGTCTCACCTGCTCTGCCCAGGGTGCTGTCGTGTCTGTGCGCATGCCGCCACGCTACCGCTAATTTTGAGACTTCACAACTTTGAATAAACAAAAATAGCGGGGCATAGCCGCCGGTGCTGGCCACGGGCCTGTCACCGCCGGCCGGGATAAAATAGGGGGTTGCGGCCAGCGGAGGTCGCCGAGACCACGAATGCGCAGGAGGCTGCGATGCTACGCAAGCACGGTAAGTACGCGGACACAGGGGCGATGCAGGCCAGGGAGGCGCTGAAGATCGTCGTCGTCGGCGGATCCCTGGCCGGTCTGATGACCGGGATCTCCCTGGCACGCCAGGGCCACCACGTGACGATGCTGGAGCGGGCCGACAGGATCCGCCCCTCCGGCGCGTCCCTGCTGGTCAGGGAGGACGACCTCAGGTCGATCCTCGGGCCGGAGCAGGCGCGTGCCGCCGTGCGGATGGCGGGCCCGGTCGACGCACGCGCCCACGGTGAGGTCCCGGCCACCTGGCAGGGCCTCTACGAGGGACTCTGCCAGGTGGCCGAGGGTCTGCCGACCATGGACATGCACCACCGCACCCGTGCGGTGGAGGTCGGCCAGGAGGGCGAACGGGCGTGGGCCCGCGCCGACGACGGCGAGACCTACACCGGCGACCTGCTCGTCGGCGCCGACGGCTACCGGAGCCTGGTGCGCGCCTCCGTGGCGCCCGACCGTCCGGACGCCGAGTTCGCCGGCTACGTGCTCTGGCTCGGCGTGGCCAAGGAGAGCGACCTGGACTACACGGGCCCGTGGCCGGGCGGGCTCGACATCCGCGACAGCGGCGACAACCTGCTGCTGGGCTACCCGCTGGCGAGCCCCGAGGGGTCCACCGAGCCGGGGGAGCGGCGCCTGGGCTGGGGCTGGTACGACAACTCGCGCAACCACGTGCTCCGCGAGACCGGCGCCGTGCGCGGCAACGTCACCCACCACACCCTGCGTGGGCACGACGTCGACCAGCACGTGCTCGCCGACCTCGTCCGCGAGGCCGGTCTGCGCTGGCCGCACCCGTGGCGTGCCGCGATCGAGGACTGCCTCTCGCGCACCGACTTCCTCGGCACCCCCATCAACGAGTACGTGCCGGACCGTCTGCGCAACGGACGGATGGTGATCCTCGGCGACGCCGCCCACGTGCCCACGCCGATGACCGGCCGTGGGTTCGCCACGTCCCTGGACGACGCCGCGGCGCTGGCCCGCCACATGGCCGACGCCACCGCCGCCACGCTGCCGGACACCCTGGCGTCCTACGAGAGCGAGCGGCTCGCCCCGGCCCAGGAGCTCGTGCTGTCCGGGCAGATGTTCAGCAGGTCCTTCGGCCGGCCGTAGGAGGTCGGCGAGTCACATCTCCCACTCGTTGTTGCTGCGCAGCGCGGTCAGCAGGGAGCGTACGGCGGCCACACGACGGGCGCTCGCGCCGGTCAGGGTGTCGAGCGCGCACTCGGGGTCGGCGGGCGGACCGGCGTGTGTGCAACCGCGCGGGCAGTCCTCGATGACCGCGCCGAGGTCCTCGAACACGCCGATGACCTGGTCGGGGTCAACGTGGGCCAGGCCGAAGCTGCGGATGCCGGGGGTGTCCACGATCCAGCCTGCGTCCCCGGCGTCCCCTGTGTCCCCGGGGATGCGCAGCGCCACGGACTGGGTCGAGGTGTGGCGTCCCTTGCCCACGCCGGAGACCACACCGGTCTCGCGGCGGGCGTCCGGCACGATCCGGTTGACCAGGGTGGACTTACCCACCCCGGAATGACCGATCAGGGCGGTGAGGTGCCCGGTGACCACGTCGAGCACCGGGTCCAGGGGGTCGTCGACCCCGCCCACGATGACCTCCACGTCCAGCGCCTCGAACTCGGCGGCGAAGGCCGTGGGGTCGGCCAGGTCCGTCTTGGTCAGGCACAGCACCGGACGCAGACCGCCGACGAAGGCGGCGATCAGCGCGCGTTCCACGAACCCGGAGCGCGGCGGCGGGTCCGCCACCGCGGTGACGATGAGCAGCTGGTCGGCGTTGGCCACCACGATGCGTTCATAGGGGTCGGTGTCGTCGGCGGTGCGCCGCAGCACCGTGGAGCGCTCCTCCAGCCGGACGATGCGGGCCAGCGTCCCGTCGCGTCCGGAGGTGTCGCCGACCACGGCGACCCGGTCGCCGACGACCACGGGGGTGCGTCCCAGCTCGCGGGCGCGCATGCAGATCGCCGGCGGGGTCTCCGGCGACGCCCCGTCGACGACGACCCCCCAGCGTCCCCGGTCACGGGTCACGACCATGCCGGTCTGCGCACCCTTGTGGTCGGGCCGGTCCTTCGTCCTCGGCCGGGTGCCCTTGCCGGGGCGCACGCGGATGTCGGACTCGTCGTAGTGGCGCCTGCCGCTGGAACGTGCCATCGTCGCGCTCAGCCCTCGACCATCTGCGTCCAGCGCAGGTCGAAGTCTGGCAGTGTCTTGGCGGTGGTGGCGATGTCCTCCACGAGCACGTCGTCGGTGACCAGGCCGAGCACCGCGCCGGCGGTGGCCATGCGGTGGTCGGCGTAGGTGTGCCACACCCCGCCGGTCAACGGCTGCGGGTCGATGACCAGGCCGTCGTCGGTCTGGGTGGCCCCGCAGCCCAGGGAGGACAGTTCGCGTTGCAGTGCGGCGAGCCGGTCGGTCTCGTGCCCGCGCAGGTGGGCGATGCCGTAGAGGTGGCTGCGGCCCTCCGCCAGCGCGCACAGTGCGGCGACGGTGGGGGTGAGCTCGCCGACGTCGTGCAGGTCCCAGCTGATGCCCTGCAGCGGCGTGTCCGCGTCGCCACGGACCTCCAGCACACCGGAGTGCGTGTGGTGCTCGACCTCCACGCCCATGTCCTGCAGGATCACCCGGAACTGGTCGCCGGGCTGGGAGGTCGTCGCCGGCCAGTCCGGGATGCGCACCGTGCCGCCGGTGACGGCCGCGGCGGCCAGGAACGGTGTGGCGTTGGACAGGTCGGGCTCCACCGCCCAGTGCCGTCCCGCCACCGGCCCGGGGTGCACCGTCCAGCGGTTGAACTCCGTGTCCACCCGCACCCCGGCCTCGCGCAGCATCTCCACGGTCATCTCCACGTGCGGCAGGCTTGGGATCGCCGTGCCGGTGTGCACCACCGTGACCCCCTCGTCGAACCGCGCCCCGGACAGCAGCAGCCCGGAGACGAACTGGGAGGACGCCGAGGCGTCGATCTCCACCACGCCGCCGCGCAGCCCGCCGTGTCCGGAGACGCGGAAGGGCAGGGGACGTGCCGGGTCGCCGGACCCGGTCACGTCCGCACCCAGCGCCACCAGGGACTCCAGCGTGGCGCCCATCGGACGCTTCTGCGCGGCGTCGTCGGCGGTGAACAGCACCTCGCCGTCGGCCAGGGCCGCCACCGGCGGCAGGAAACGCAGGACGGTGCCCGCCAGGCCGCACGCCAGTTCGGCGCCGTGCAGCCCGCCGGGGACGACGGTGAACGTGTCACCGTCGGCGGTGACCGAGGCACCCATCGCGCGCAGGGCGTCGGCCATCAGGTCGGTGTCCCTGCTGCGCAGGGCCCCGCCTATCACGCTGGGGGCGTCCGCCAGCGCGGCGAGGACGAGGGCGCGGTTGGTGATCGACTTCGACCCGGGGACGGACACGGTCGCGGACACGGGGGAGGAGGCCACGGGAGCAGGCCACAGTTCGGCGGTCATGGGCGCCATTATCCCACGCCGCGGGGCGCAGGTGGGTGAGCGGAGGTAGTTTCGGTGTCATGTGCGGACGTTACGTGATGTTCAGTACCACCGAGACCCTGCTGGAGACCACGTCCGGCCTGCTCGGCGAACAGGTCGGGTTGGTCGGCCCGGACGGTTTCCCGCCGCAGAGCTGGAACGTGGCACCCACCCACACCGTGGGGGTGGTGCGCCGCTACGCCGGTGCCGCCACACTCGGGCCGGCGACCTGGGGCTACCGGGCACCGTGGAAGAAGGGGCTGGTGCTGTTCAACGCCCGCGGGGAGAGCGTCTTCGACAAGTCCAGCTTCCGCGGCTCCGAGCCGTGCCTGTTCGTGATGGACGGCTGGTACGAGTGGAAGGACCGGCAGCCCCACTACGTGAGTGGCGACGCGCCGCTGCTCGTCGCCGGGCTGTGCCGTCCGGGCGGGGACGGGACGCTGGAGGCCACGATGGTGACCACGGCCTCCGCCGAGCCGGTCGCCTGGCTGCACGAGCGGATGCCCCGCGTGCTCGGCGCCGACGAGACCGCAGCCTGGCTCGACGGGGGCGACGGGGGCGACGACGAGCGGCGGGCACTGGCCGCCACCGTGGCGTCCGACGACGTCCGGGGCGTCCTGCGCACAGGCGCGGCCGACCGCGCCGTCGGCAACGTGGCGGCGAACGGGCCGGAACTCATCGCGCAGCACTAGAGTGGAGGGGAACAAGACGGACGCCGACGGCGTTGTGTCCGACAGGGTGAACGGGAAGGAGCCCATGAACAACCCAGTCAAGCGCACCGGAGACAGCGACGAGCAACTGCTCGCCCGCTTCGAGGAGGATGCGCTGCCACTGCTGGACCAGCTCTACGGTGCGGCGTTGCGGATGACCCGTAACCCCGCGGATGCCCAGGACCTGGTCCAGGACGCCTACATGAAGGCGTTCCAGGCGTTCGGTTCCTACCGGCCCGGCACCAACCTGAAGGCGTGGATGTACCGCATCCTCACCAACACCTACATCAACCAGTACCGCAAGACGCAGCGGCGCCCCAAGGAGACCTCCGACGAGGAGGTCACCGACTGGCAGCTGGCGGATTCGGCGTCCCACGACTCGACGGGCCTGCAGTCCGCCGAGATCGAGGCCCTGCGCCGCATCCCCGACAAGAGGATCCAGGACGCCCTGATGTCCCTGTCGGACGACTACCGCATGGTCGTGTACTACGCGGACGTCGAACAACTGCCGTACAAGGAGATCGCCGAGATCATGGACACCCCGATCGGCACGGTCATGAGCCGGCTGCACCGGGGTCGACGGCAGCTGCGCGCGAAACTCAAGGACGTCGCCGACGAGCACGGTATCGGTGCGGCGAAGCATCCGGCGGGCAAGAACTGAGGAGTGTGACGAAGAATGTCCGACAACCCTGGGAACATGAGCGGCAACCCGTGCGGTGCCTCCGGGAGAAGCGAATGCGACGAGCTCATCGAGGTGCTCTACGAGTACATCGACGTGAAGAACGGTGACTGCGAGGGCGAGCACTACCGGCATGCGCGTGCGCGCCTGGAGCGGCACGTCGACGACTGTCCCTCGTGCCTCGAGGCCCTCGGCATCGAGCAGCAGGTCCGTGAGCTGCTGCGCTCGCGGTGCGGGCAGCCGGCCCCGAGCGAACTGCGGGGCAGGATCGTGACCTCGCTGCAGTCGTCGGTGACCACCTCGGTGCGTATCCACTACCGCGACTAAGGGGCGGTGCCCGCGGTGGTGGGGGACGCCGGGGGGTGCTGCGAGGGGCAAAGATCGAGCGTGGGATGTTTGAACCTCCGGGTTCAACCATCCCACGCTCGATTTCTGCCCCTGTCTCCGGCGGCGACGGGTACCAGGTTGGGCCTGGGAGCATTGAGTCGGCCAACTCAACGCTCCCAGGTCCAACTTGGTACCTCTCCGGTCGTGCATCGCCATCGGCTGGCACACAAAAAGGCCCGGCCCCGGGATCTCTGTCCCGGGGTCGGGCCTCGTCGGTAGGTGCGAACGTCAGGCGTTCGGACGCTTACCGTGGTTCGCCTTCTTCTTGCGGCGATCCTTGCGCTTACGGCCACGCTTGCTCATGTCGGCTCCTCGTTGACGGTGGAAAAGTACTGATAACCGTTTCAGGATACCGGGGAGCACGTCGGGTGGGAAATCCCCCCCATGGTTACCGAAGCTGTGCGCAGGGACGGCGTGCTACGCGGTCGCGACGCGGGTGCGGGCGCGGCCGCGGTTGTTGCGACGCTTCAGGGCGCGGCGCTCGTCCTCGCTCATGCCGCCCCACACGCCGGCGTCCTGGCCGGACTCGATGGCCCACGCGAGGCAGGCGTTGGTGACGGGGCACTTGTTGCAGACCAGCTTCGCCTTGGCGATCTGGGCGAGGGCGGGGCCGGAGTTGCCCACCGGGAAGAACAGCTCGGGGTCTTCGGAACGGCAGATGGCTTCGTGGCGCCAGTCCATGGTGATCTTCTCCTTCAACAGTGTTGCTGCAGTTTGGCTGACCGTTCGTTCCGAGGGCCGGACGTGGGCAGTCGTGCCCGCGGCCGTCGGTGGGACGGGTCGAGTTCGTCGGTGGGATTCGGTGACGTGCCCCGGGTCACGGTAGAGTGAGACCACGAAGAGGCTGTGTCGGTCAGAGAGGTCGGGCCGGGTTCGGTGCTTTACCTGTCCGTAACCTCGTGTCCCTCTCTCTGTTACATGTGCAATATTGGCACGTCATAACGGAGTCCGCTAGGGGGTCGGCGGTATTTGTGGTTAAGCTCACATCGGATCGATTTGCCTATTTAGGTAAGGGTGGGTTAACGGACAGCTCGGTCCGTTTCCGGTGGTGTGCCGGTTGCCGCCCCATCGCAGGTCCCCGGTAGAATCTGCCCCTATGAGCCCCAGGAATGCAGATGATCGTGGAGTCGGACGTTCGGATGGTGCAGGTAGGGCACTCGTCCTGCCGTCGAGTGTCCGCTGGGCCGGGTGGCTGGGGATCCTGGAGGGCGCCGCGGGTCTGGCCTTCGCCGTCTACCTCGTGACCCTCGCGGTCAGCGGTGAGGAGGACACGACCGCCGAATTCGCCGGGGCGGGTGCGGAGTCGATCGGCTACGGCTGGGGGACGGCCCTGTGGTTCGGCTTCTTCGGCGGCGTGGTCCTGGCCGCCGGCTGGTGCCTGTCGACCGGCCGCCGCTGGGGCCGTGGCCCGGTGGCGATGCTGCAGCTCCTCCTCGTGCTGATCTCGGTCTACATGTTCTCCTCGGGGCGCCCCGAACTCGGACTGCCGACGGCGGCCCTGGGCATCGTGGGTCTGGTGTTGCTGTTCAACCCCTCCGCGGTGGAGTGGGCGGCACGGCGCTACGGGCGCTGACCGGGAATCAGGACAGGGCCCGCAGCGCGACCATCTCGTCGCCGCGCTGTTCGACGACGACGTCGCCCTGCACGCGCAGGCTGACCGGGCCGTCGTAGGGACCGCGGTCCACCGGCACCGTGCGCTGCACCGAACCGTCCTCCCAGTCGACCACGGCCACGCCGTCGTCCACCGGCACCAGCAGCGAGCCGTCCATCGCCGCCCCGGTGCCCAACGCGGGCACGGTGAAGCGGGGTTCCAGGTTCGTCGGCCCGAAGCCCACCAGGCGTTCCCCGTCGAACCAGGTCATGTGGTGGGGCAGGTCGCCGGTGGCGGCGACGAAGGGTTCGTCGCCCCGACCGTCGGCGAGGTGCGCCAGCGTGGGGGAGGGGTCGGCCGGGTGCTGCTCGAAGGAACCGTCGGTGTGCAGCACCTGGAAGCGGCTGCCCGTGTAGTCGTCGGCGTCGGACGCGCGCGTCCCGTCGCCGTGCACGTAGATCACCGCGGCCTCCTGGGCCACGCCGACGAGTTCGGCGTCCGGGGGGACGGTGAACTCGTGGGTGGTCTCCGGGGTGTTCGCCTCCTCCGGGTCGGCGACCTCCAGGCTCACCGTGCCCTTGCCGTCCTCCCGGTCGCAGTCGGTCAGCACCGCCAGCAGGTCCTTGCGGGTCTGCGCGGAGGTGAACCGGCAGCCGTCGAGGGGCTGCGCCTCGTTGTCGACGGGGGTCTCCACGTGCCCGACCTCCACGGTGCGCACCAGGTCGGAGCGCCACAGCTCCGCCCGCTCGTCGTCGAGCACGCCGACATGGTCGAGGGAGCGGAAGAACACCGGGGACTGTCCGCCCAGTGAGGAACGGGTGTCCTGGTAGCGGCCGGTGGAGGCGGTCAGCGAGGTCACGTCCGAACACCCCTTCGGCCCGCGGAACACCGCGACCACGCGCCCCCAGTTGCCGGTCACACCGCACAGTTCGTGGTCGCGGCCGTAGGACCAGCCTTCGGCGCCGTCGTCGACCGAGATGCCGCGCACGGTGTCGCTGCCCCGTGCCACCGCCGTGCCGTCCACCAGTACCGGCTCACCGGTGTCGGAGGGCAGCGAGTCGGTCCGCCAGATCTCCTCCAGCCGGTCCGGCGTGCCCTGGGCGGCAGGGGCCGGCGCGATGGCCTCCCCGGCACCTGAGTCGGTGTGGGTGGTGCCGCGGGAGTCGGAGAAGAACCACGTCCCCACCACCAGCAGCAGCACCGCCACGGTGATCAGTGCGGTGACCGCGAGGTCGGTGCGGGTGCGCCGTTCAGCGGGCGCACCGGGCCGGGCTCGGCTCACAGCCGGGCTCTCCGGTCCCTGCCCCGCTCCCGGGAGTTGCGCGGCGACTGGCGCTTCGCCGGTGCGGTGGAGGACGCCGCGCCCTGCACCTTGCGCGGCGGCCCGACGCGGTCGCGGACGTCCTCGGGCAGCGAGAACTCGGCGAGGAACTCCGGGGAGCCGGAGAACCACTGCGGCGGGTCGTTGCGTCCCAGGTCGAGGGTCTCGTCGATCGCCCGCCAGCGGGTGACCTCGTCCCAGCCGACCAGCGTGACGGCGACGCCGGAGCGTCCTGCGCGGCCGGTGCGTCCGATGCGGTGCACGTAGGTCTTGTCGTCGTCGGGCACCTGGTAGTTGATGACGTGGGTGACGTCGTCGACGTCGATGCCGCGGGCGGCGACGTCGGTGGCGACCATCACGCTCACCCGCCCCTCGCGGAAGGCGTTGAGCGAGTCCTCGCGGTCCTTCTGGCGCATGTCACCGTGGACAGCGCCGACGTCGAAGCCGAGCTCGGCGAGGTCACCGGCGACGATCGCCGCCTGGCGCTTCGTGCGGGCGAAGACGATCGTGCGGCCACGCCCCGGGGCCTGCAGGAGGCGCGCCAGCACGCTCATCCGGTCGAGCTTGTGGGACTGGAAGACCGTCTGCGTCGTGGTCACGTGGGTCGCGCGCGCGTCCTCGAGGTCCGCGCGGATGAGCACGGGACGGTTCATGAACTCGCGGGTCAGAGCCACGATCGGGCCGGGCATCGTCGCGGAGAACAGCATCGTCTGCCGCGGCTCGGCGGTCTGCGACATGATGTCGCGCACGTCGTCGAGGAAGCCCTGGTCGAGCATCTCGTCGGCCTCGTCGAGCACGAGGACCTCCACGTGGGACAGGTCCAGGTGGCCCTGACGCGAGAGGTCGAGCAGGCGGCCGGGCGTGCCGACGACGACGTCGGTGCCGGCGTCCAGCGCGGCGATCTGGCGCTCGAAGGGAACGCCGCCGTAGATCGTGGTCACCGCGAACGGACGGTCGGTACCGACGCGCACGTTGCGGGAGGCGGCGGTGAGGTCGGAGGCGACCTGGATGCCGAGCTCGCGGGTGGGTACGACCACGAGGCCGCGCACGGTGCCGTCGAGTTCGCTCACGCCGGCGTCGTCGAAGAGCCGGTCGATCAGCGGGATGCCGAAGCCCAGGGTCTTGCCCATGCCGGTCCTGGCCTGGCCGATGAGGTCCTTGCCCACCAGGGCCAGCGGGAGCGTGCGTTCCTGGATGGCGAACGCCCCGGAGATCCCGTCCTCCTCGAGAGCGTCGGCGATCTCGGCGGCCACTCCGAGTTCCCGGAACGTAGGTCGCACCACGGGCTTCATCCCCTCCATCGTCTTCGTCTGGTTCGTCGCTATGATGGACCACGTTACAGTCATGGCAATGCGTTAGAGAAAGAAAGGCCTGAAGGCACCCTATGGACATCAAGGTCGGATTCGTCGACAACCCCCGCGATCTCGTCATCACCAGCGCGGATGAGCAGGACAAGGTCGTCGCAGAGGTCGAGAAGTTCCTCGCCGAGGGGCAGGACGGCGCTGCAGCCACCATGACCCTCAAGGACAACAAGGGCTCGGTGTTCGTGATCGTGCGCGGTCAGGTCGCCTACGTGGAGGTCGGTTCCTCCGCCCAGCGTCCCGTCGGTTTCATCTGATCCGGGACGGTTGAGCAGAGCCCATGCCTCCCGAACCGTCCCGCCACCCCCACTCCCGTCACGGGGGTGGGGGATCGGTGGTTGACCGGCACCGCGAGGCCGAGGAGTTCCGCCAGATGCAGCTCCGGCGTCGCCGGTGGCTCGGTGCCGTCGGCGCCCTGGTCTTCCTGGTCACCGTGGCGGTCGTGTGTGAACTCGTCATCGCCGGTGTCGGCGGTGACGACAACGCCGGTGGTGGCGGGGACGATCCCGCCGCCGGGGTCTCGGCCTCCGCGGAGACCGGGGAGATGACCGATACGCAGGACGCGCCGGACGGCCCGGTGCCGGGCGACGCCCCGGCGTCCGACGAGGTCGGCGAGCTGCCGCCGGGCGGCGACGTGACGCGCAGCGGCGACGGCGACTACCACGGTGTCGGCTCGGCGGGCATGACCGCCGGCGACCCGGACCGTGACGACGCGGACACCTACAGCTTCGTCGTGGAGGTGGAGAACGGGCTCGACACGTCCTCGTTCGGCGGTGGCGACGCCTTCGCCTCCTCCGTCGACGCCACGCTGTCGGACCCGCGGTCGTGGATCTCGAACGGCAGTTTCGCCTTCCGGCACATCAGCGTGACCGGAAGCGAGGCCCCCGACCTGCGCATCCGGCTGGCGACCCCGGAGACCACCCGCGAGATCTGCGGTGGTCAGATCGACCTGGAGACCAGCTGCTTCATCCAGGGCACCGACGACGGGGTCGACGAGGCGGACGCCCGCACCGGTGCCGCCGCCGCCGGTGCCGGGCGCGTGATCGTGAATGCGGCGCGCTGGGTGCGTGGCGCCACGACCTTCGAGGGAGACCTCGGCTCGTACCGTCAGTACCTGGTGAACCACGAGGTCGGCCACGGCCTGGGCTTCGCGCGCCACCAGGTCTGCCCCGAGGACGGGGTGCTGGCCCCGGTGATGATGCAGCAGACCATCAGCCTGAACAACGGGGAGCTGGAGGACCTGGACGCCGGCGCGGAGTACGGCGAGGCCGGGCGTGACTCCACGTGCCGGCCGAACCCGTGGCCCTTCCCGCACGGGCGCAGCGAGGGCGACGCCGTGGACGTCCGCGACTGAGGAAGTTGCCTTGGAAGTCGGCTCTGACCTGGCTGTTCGACTGGTGACAGGGCGGTGACAGGGAACTGTCCGGGTCGCGGGTTAGAGTGTGTAGCCATGACCGAGAACTACCCTCCGAACGCACCCGCCCCCGCCGCCGAACCCCCGGCGGCGATCAGGGCGGGTTTCCAGGTCTCCCAGGCGACGCCGGTGGAGCTCGGCGGTGCGTGGGGCGACGGGTGGCGCTGCGACCGCGCGGTGCTCGTGCCCTCCGAGGACCGTGCCCGGGCGACGTGGACCGCACAGGTCATGGACCGTGTGCGCCCCGCCGGGGTGTCCGTCGCCCGCCCGTTGCGCTCCACCGACGGGCGGTACGCCGTCGGCGGGTGGACGGCGCGGGCGTTCCTGTCGGGGCACCGCGCACCGCGGTTCGACGAGACGGCGGCGAGCGTCCTGCGGTTCAACGAGGCGCTGCGCGAGGCGTTGGCGGGGGAGGGCCGTCCGGCGTTCCTGGACATGGCCTCGCGGGTGTCAGGCGACGGGGCCCCGGCGTCGGACCTGAGTGAGACGGACCTGTTCGCCGTGGCGGAGTCCGCCGCCTGGGCGGACGACCCCACCGACCTGCTGATGCCGGTGATGGACCTGTCGGTGGTCCCGCGTGACGACGTGGCCGCGGCGATGGAGAAGGCCACCGGGCTGATGCTGCTGCGCGAGGAGGTCTCGGCCCCGGACCAGCTCGTCCACGGCGACGCCCTGGGCTGCACCGTCTACGACGGCTACGCCGACCCGGCGATCGTGGACTTCGTGCCGGCCTGGCGACCCACGGGCTGGTCGGTGGCCTTGCTGGTGGTCGACGCGATCGCCTGGGCGAACGCCGAGGACGGGCTGCTGGAGCGGTGGTCGCACCTGCAGGACTTCGACCAGCTGCTGCTGCGCGCGGTGATGTTCCGCCTGTTCGCCCATGCGGCGGTGCCCGGGGCCCAGCCGCAGGCGTGGCCGGGGCTCTCCCGGGTCAGTGACGTGGTCTCCGCCCGTGTCGGCGGGGTGCGTCGTGCCGGGCAGGCGGGGGTCCCGGACGCCGACCCGGTGGCTGCCGGTGGCTCCGGCGGCTCCGGCGAGCAGGATCCGGGGGGACGCTGAGCGATGGGGGACGCCACCGGCACGCGCTCGCGCTCGGAGGCCAGGGAGGACGCCGAGCTGCGGCGTCGCATCGGCTCGGCCGGGACCGTCGACGTCCGGCTCGAGACAGGTGCCGGTACTGACACTGGTACGGACACCGGTGCGTCCCGGGAGTGGGACGGCCTGGCAGCCGCGCTCGTCGCCGGTGACGAGCGGTTGGACACGACCCTGCCGTACGCGGTGCTGGGTGGTCCCGGCACGGGCAAGAGCTCCCTGCTGGTGGACACGGTGGTCAGCTTCCTGGACGCCGGTGGCAGCGCCGAGGACGTGATGGTGCTGACCCCGTCGAAGGAGGCGGCAGGGGCGCTGCGCGACCAGGTCACCGAGGCGCTGCGCACCCGCGACTCCTACGCCACGACCGGCACGATGGTGCGCTCGGTGCACTCCTGGGCCTTCGCCTACCTGCGCGCGGTGGCCCAGGAGAGCGGTGGCGGTGACGGCACGACCGCGCAGCCGCGCCTGATGACCGGTGCGGAGCACGACCTGCAGATCAGGACGTTGCTGCGTGGCCACGCCGAGGACGGTGCGGGCAGCTGGCCGGCGGACGTGCGCCCGGCGCTGCCGCTGGTCGGTTTCGCCCGGCAGCTGCGCGACCTGCTGCTGCGCGCCGCCGAGCGTGGGGTGGACGCCCGCGCCCTGCGCGAACTCGGCGAGACCCACCGTGAGCCGATGTGGACGGCGGCCGGTGACTTCCTGCACGAGTACGGGCAGATCCAGGCCCTGTCGGCGACGAACAACCTCAACGCCTCCGAGCTGCTGCACACCACGCTCGCGCAGCTCGACGCCCACCCGGCGGTGCTCGAGCGTCACCGTGACCGGGTACGGCTGGTGCTCGTCGACGACGCGCACAACCTCGACCCGGCGTCCGGGCAGTTCATCTCCCGGTTCATGACCCCGGGCACCCGGTGCCTCGTCGCCGGCGACCCGGACCAGTGCGTGTTCCACTTCCGCGGGGCCGACGAGAGCTTCCTCACCGGGGTCGCCGCCGACGAGGACCACCGGGTGGTGCTGTCGCGCTCGCACCGTCTTCCCGGCGAGCTGGTCGCGGCGGTGAACCGGTTGGAGAACAGGCTTCCGGCGCAGCCGACGCGGGTGGCGCTGCGGCAGGGCAGGGGACAGGGCAGGGAGCAGTCGGACGCACCGTCCGCCCTGGCGGTGCGGCGCTCCCCGTCGCGGACGGCGGACACGCTCACGGTGACCGACGAGGTCCGTCGTGCCCACGTCCTCGACGAGGTCGCGTGGGACGACATCGCCGTGATCGTGCGCTCGACGGCGGACATCCCGGTGCTGCGTCGGGCGATGCTGTCGCACGGTGTGCCGGTGAAGGTCGACCCCACCAGCGTGGTGCTGGCCGACCAGCCGCTGGTGCGGGTGCTCCTGCTGGCGTTGGACGCCCTGGTGCGTCCGCTGACCGGTGTGGAGATGCAGCAGCTCGTGGAGAGCCCCATCGGTGGGGCGGACCCGGTGATGCTGCGCCGGGTGGAGCGTGCGGTCGCCCCGCTGCTGGCCGGCACGGGCCTGCGGGCGATGGACGCGGTCACCGCGATGGTCTCCGGGCAGGCCAATGCGGAGCAGCGTGAGCACTGGACGAGCCGTTTCGGTCCCCGTGAGCACCAGGTCGTCGACCGGGTCGCCGCCGTCGTCGCCGCCGGGCGTGCCGCCCTGGAGGTGCGTGCCACGACCTCGCCGGTGGAGCAGGTGCTGTGGGCGGTGTGGCAGGCCGCCGACCTGTCGAACTCGCTGCAGGTCCAGGCGCTGCGTGGCGGCACCCTGGGCTCCCAGGCGGACCGTGACCTCGACGCGGCGATGAGCCTGTTCGACCTCGCGGGCGACGTGGTGGAGCGTAACCCGGCGGCCACGCTGGAGACCTTCCTCGACGACGTGCGTTCCCAGGAGCTGCCGACCGGTGGGCGTGACCGGCGCGGGGTGCGTCCGGACGCCGTGGAGATCCTGCCGGCGCACGCCGCGGCGGGTCGCCAGTGGTCGGTGGTCGTGGTCGCCGGGGTGCAGGAGGACAGTTGGCCGGCCGGGCCCACGGTGGGTGGCCTGTTCGGCCAGCAGGAACTCGTGGACCTGGTGGACCGTGGGATCGCGCCGGACGTGCCGGTGTCGCGGGCTGCCGCGGCCCTGGCGGAGGAACGCCGGCTGTTCCTGCTGGCGGTGTCGCGTGCCAGCCGGCGCACCCTGGTCACCGCCGTGGACTCCGCGGGCGACGACACGGCCGTGGCGTCCCGCTTCCTCGACGAAGTCGCAGAGATCGCGGGGAGCGAAGGGACCACAGTCTCCGATGACGCTGAGGTGTCTGACGTCCCCGACGCTCCGCAGAACGCACAACAGGACGCGCCGGTCGCCGCGCTGCCGCGCGTGCTGGCCCTGGAACCGCTGGTCGCCGAGCTGCGCGACGCCGTGTGCGACGCCCGTCGCGCCGGGCACGAGCGCGACGCCGCGGCACACAACCTCGCCCGCCTCGCCGAGGCCGGCGTGCACGGGGCGGACCCGGACCAGTGGTGGGGCGTGGCCGAGCCGTCCACCACAGGCCCGGCGGTGGTCGCCCGGGGCGAGGCGGCGCCGACGGTGCGCATCAGCCCCACGACCCTGGACACCCTCGACGAGGGCTGCGACACCGTGGCCTTCCTGCGCGGGCTCACCGGGGGAGCGTCCACCGAGCCGATGAAGGTCGGCGTGCTCATCCACGCCGTCGCCGAGGGGTTAGCCAACGGCCTGGACCACGCCGACGCCCGCGACATCGTCACCGACGCCGTTCCCCACCTGGTGGACGGGCCGGAGTGGACCGCGGCACCGTTGCTGGAGAGTTGCCTCAACGCCGTGGACCGGCTGCACGCCTGGATCCAGGAGCGCGAGGGCCTGGGACGCACCGTGTCCGTGGAGCGCAAGCTCGAGCGTCCCCTCGGCGACACCGCCGCCGGTGTGCCGGTGGTCCTGGCCGGACGCACCGACCGCATCGAGACCGACGCCGACGGGCGCACCACCGTGGTCGACTTCAAGACCGGCCGGACGGCGAAGACGAAGAAGGAGGCCGCCGAGAGCCGCCAGCTCGCCGCCTACCAGCTGCTGGTCGACGGGCAGCCGGGGCTCACGCCGGACGGCGCGATGCTGGTCTACCCGCGGCGGGAGACCGCCACGGTCACCGTCCTGCAGCAGGCGGCGATGGGTGCGGCTGAGCTTGAGGAGTTCCGCGCCCTGGCGCTCGACGCCGCCGCCCGGGTGACCGGGCCGCTGTTCGAGGCCACCTCGCAGGACTGCGAGACATCCGACTACGCGTGTCTGTGTCCGGCGTGCCGGGCCGGGGAGCAGGTGACCTAGATGGAGGAAACGGTGATCCCACCGAACGAGCTCTCGGAGATGCTGGGCCAGCAGTTCGGCCCGACCCCGCAGCAGGCAGCCGTCATCGGCGCCGAACCCGGGCCCACCCTCGTCGTCGCCGGGGCCGGCGCGGGCAAGACCGAGACGATGGCCGCCCGGGTCGTGTGGCTCGTGGCCAACGGGTACGTGGCCCCCGAGCAGGTCCTGGGGCTGACCTTCACCCGCAAGGCCGCCCGTGAACTCGGCCAGCGCATCCGCGCCAGGCTGCAGACCCTCGCCGACTCCGGGTTCCTCGACACCCTGCCCGCCGACGACCCGCGGCACGAGGCACTGCACAACATCATCCCCACGGTCTCCACCTACGACGCCTACGCCGGCTCGGTGGTGCGCGAGTACGGGCTGCTGCTGCCGATGGAACCGGCCGGGCGGATCATCTCCGACACCGAGCGCTGGATGATCGCCCGTGACGTGGTCAGCGACTGGCCGAGCGGATTCACCACCTCGCGCTCGCTGCCGTCGATCATCGACGACATGCTCGAGTTGTCCGACGAGATGGACAACCACCTCGTCGACGTCGACCGGGTCGACGAGGAGTGCCGCGTCACCGCCGCGGAGATCGACGGGCTGCCCGACCGGGACGGAAAACAGCTCAAGGGCGTCGACACGGCGATGGACGCCTTCAGCGACGCCCTGACCTACCGGCGCGAACTGCTGCACCTGGTCACCGCCTACCGCGACACCCTGGGCCAGCTGAACCTGATGACCTTCGGCCAGCAGATGTCGAAGGCCGCCCAGCTGGTGGACTCCCACGCCCGCGTCGGTGAGTCACAGCGTCGCCGCTTCCGCGTGGTGATGCTCGACGAGTACCAGGACACCGGCCACGCCCAGCGCATCCTGCTACGCAACCTCTTCGGCGACGGCACCGACCCCGGCCTCACCGTCACCGCCGTCGGTGACCCGATGCAGTCGATCTACGGTTTCCGTGGCGCCACCGCGGCCAACCTCGCCCACTTCCGCTCCGACTTCCCGGGCGCAGATGGCCCGGCACCGAAACTGGAGCTGACGACCTCCTGGCGCAACCCCGCCCGCGTGCTGGACCTGGCGAACACGGTGTCGCGCTGGTCGATGAACACCGACAAGCCCATGGTCTCCCCGCTGACGGCCCGCCCCGGGGCGGGAAGCGGTGAGGTGCACCTCGGTTGGTTCGACACCCGCGAACAGGAACTCGAGTGGCTCGCCGACGACCTCGCCGGGCGCTACCACTCCCACGTCGCGGCTCAGGCGGGGGCACAAGCAGGACGGCCCCCGCGGCGTCCCCGCCCGTTCTCCGCGGCGGTGCTGCTGCGCAAGAACGCCGACGCCCGCCCGATCCACGACCTGCTGCGCGCCCGCGGCGTGCCCGTCGACATGACCGCCGGGCCCGGGCTGCTCGACGTGCCCGAGGTCGCCGACGTCTTCGCCACCCTGCGCGTGCTCGTCGACCCCGCCGACGACATCGCCCTGCTCCGCCTGGTCACCGGGGTGCGCTGGAACATCGGCGCCGCCGACCTGCTCGCCCTGGCACACCGCGTGGACCAGCTCTCGCGCCGCGACGGGAAGGCAGAGGCGTCCGACGGTATGGACGAGACTGACGGTCCGGCCGGGCTCACCGCCCTGGTCGCCGACCGTGAGGGCGACCCGGCGGCGCTGGCCACGGTGCGCCGACGGCTCGCCGAGATCGACGTCGACGCCAACCGGGTGTCCGTCGGCCTGGCCGAGGCACTGGCCGACCTGCGCGGCATGGAGAACTACGGCATGTCCGCCGACGGTGTGCGCCGTCTCGGGGAACTCGGCCGCGAACTGCGCTTCCTGCGTCGGCACTCCATGTCGAAGCCGCTGACCGACCTCGTCGCCGACATCGAGAACATGACCGGGGTGCGCACCGAGGTCCTCACCCGCTACCACCGCAACCCCGACCGCTCGATCGGCACCAGCCACCTGGACAAGTTCGCCGAGGTCGTACGCTCCTTCTCCGAACTCAGCGCGTCCAGCCCCGGCGCCCTGGTGGACTACCTGCGTTCGGCCTCTGCCAGGGAGAAGGGCCTGGACCCCGGTGAGGTCGACGTGCGCACCGACTGCGTGCAGCTGCTCACCGTGCACAAGGCCAAGGGCCTGGAGTGGGAGATCGTGGCGGTGCCCCACGCCACGCGCAAGACCTACGCCGACGCGGTGAAACGCCCCGGAGTGTCGTCCTGGACGACCAACGCGCGCCTACTGCCGTCCGGCCTGCGCGGCGACGCCGCCGAACCGGCCTCCGTCCGGCAGGGAGGCGCCGCCGACACGTCCGGCGCCCCGGTCCTGGACCTCAGCGACGTCGAGGACCGCAAGGGCGTGGTCGAGGCGCAGGACCGGTTCAAGGTCGAACTCGGCGAACACGGGGCCCGGGAGGACGACCGGCTGTTTTACGTCGCCGTCACCCGCAGCGAGCAGGTGCTGCTCGTCAGCGGCGCGGCGTTCAACAACGCCGACAAGAAACCCGTGGACCCGTCCGTGGCGCTGACCCTGCTGCGCGACCGTGTCAGCGCCGACGGCGCGGCGGACCCCGCGTCGATCGTCACCTGGTCGACGCTGGGCATGGAGTACTCCAAGACCGAGCTCGCGCGCCTGGAGAAGGGCCCGCACCACCGCGAGGACCAGGTGATGGTGCCGGAGAACCCGGCGGCGCGCAACGACCTGGTCGCCGACTACCAGCGCGTCCTGCCCGAGGCGCCGACGGCGGTGTGGCCGCGCCCCACCCTCACCGACCCCTCGCAGGACGGTGCGGCGGCGGTGGTCGACGGCATCCGTCGCGTGCGCGCCGCGGAAGCAGCGGCTGGGGCGGGGCCGTCCGCCGACAAGGGCACGCTCGCCGACCAGTGGGACCAGGAGACCGGCGTGCTGATCGACGAGTACCTCGCCGCGGCCGTCCCGGAGGTCGTCGTGCCGTTGGGTGCGCGGCTCACCGCCACCGAGGCGGTGTCGCTGTCGCGCGACCGCGCCGAGTTCGCCCGACGCCGGCGGCGTCCGGTGCCGATGGAACCGCGCCCCTACACCAAACGCGGCACGGCCTTCCACAACTGGGTGGAGCGCCACTACGGCTCCGCCAGTCTCATCGACGAGGACGAACTGCCCGGTGCCGCGGACGCGACGCTGACCGACCCGGCGCTGGAGCACCTCAAGCAGCGCTTCCTCGACAGCCGGTGGGCCGACCGGATGCCTGAGAGCGTGGAGGGGGCGTACTCGGTCACGCTGGCCGGGCACGTCTTCGAGGGACGCATCGACGCGGTCTTCAGGGACGGCCCGAAAGACACAGACGGCTGGGTGGTCGTCGACTGGAAGACCGGGCGCAAACCCGGCGGTGCCGAACTCGCCTCCGCCGAGCTGCAGCTCGCGGTGTACCGTCTGGCCTGGGCGAAGGTGCAGACCGCGCGGCTGGGACGACACGTCGGCCCGGAGTCGGTGCGCGCGGCATTCCACTACGTGCTGTCCAACGAGACCTATGAACCGGGTACACTGCCGACATCAGCTGAACTGGCTGCGCTGATCGGCCGTGAAAGGGAAGGGGACGGGCAGTGAGGGACCGACTCAGGGACCGCTTCCGCACCGACTCGGACATCGACGCGCTCCCGCCCCGCTCGTTGATCAAGATCGTCAACATCCCGGCGAGTGCGCCGGTGAGCCCGTGGTGGCTGATCAGCAGGCGGATGCTCTACGCCCTGGCGTTGATCTTCTTCTCCTCGGCGGTGGTCTACGTCGACCGCGACGGCTACACCGGTGTGGTCACGTTCCTCGACGCGGTCTACTATTCGGCCGTGTCGCTGTCCACCACCGGTTACGGTGACATCACCCCGGTCACCCAGTCCGCCCGGCTGGTCAACATCCTGGTCATCACCCCCATGCGGGTGATCTTCCTGATCCTGCTGGTCGGCACCACGCTCTCGGTGCTCACCGAGGAGTCCCGCAAGACCCTGCAGATCCGTCGATGGAGAAGGCACATGCGCAACCACACCGTCGTCATCGGCTACGGCACCAAGGGGCGCGCGGCGACGACCGCCCTGCTCGCCGACGGCGTCCCGTCCTCCCAGATCGTGGTCGTCGACTCCGACCCCGAGGCGCTCACCCACGCGTCCTCGCGCGGGCTGGTCACCGTACGCGGGCAGGCGACCAGGTCGGACGTCCTGAAACTCGCCGGGGTCACCCGCGCCCGCGCGGTCGTCGTCGCCCCGAACCAGGACGACACCGCGGTCCTGATCACCCTGTCGGTGCGTGAGATCGCCGCCTCGGCGACGATCGTGGCGTCCGTCCGCGAGTCGGAGAACTCCCACCTGCTGCGCCAGTCCGGCGCGGACTCGGTCGTGGTCTCCTCGGAGACCGCCGGGCGGATGCTCGGGCTGGCCACGGTGAGCCCCTCGGTGACCGGCATGATGGAGGACCTGCTCAGCCCGGACGAGGGCTTCTCCGTGGCCGAACGTGCGGTGGGGGAGGACGAGGTCGGCGGCAACCCACGTAACCTCGAGGACATCGTGCTCGGGGTGGTGCGCTCCGGCGTGCTCTACCGCGTGGACTCCTCCGAGGCGGAGACCGTGGAACCCGGCGACCGGCTGCTCTACATCCGTCGGATCACCGGCGGGGCGGACGACAACTGACGTGAACACCCATCCCCGACGGAGGCGAACCTAGACCCGTGTCAGGACGACTCGACCAGCTGAACCTGGACGCACTCGACCCCGAGCAGCTCCGGGCGGCCACCGCGCCGCGAGGCCCGGTGAGCATCATCGCCGGTGCCGGCACCGGTAAGACCAGGACGATCACCCACCGCATCGCCCACCTGGTGTCCGGCGGGTTCGTGAATCCCGACCACGTGCTGGCGGTGACCTTCACCAACCGCGCCGCGGCGGAGCTGCGCGAGCGCCTCACCATGATGGGCGTGGCCCGGGTGCAGGCCCGCACGTTCCACGCCGCGGCGATGCAGCAGCTGCGCTACTTCTGGCCGAAGGTCATGGGCGACACCCCCTGGGAGCTGCTGGACTCCAAGTTCCCGCTGGTCGCCCGCGTGACCCGCGCGGTGGGGCTGGAACCCGACCGCACCCTGCTGGCCGACCTGCTCGGCGAGATCGAGTGGGCGAAGGCCTCCCTCATCGCGCCGACGGCCTACCCGGCGCACATCGGGCCGGACAGGCGGGACTGCCCGGTGGACCCGGAGAAGTTCGTGAAGATCTTCGAGGGCTACGAGCAGGCCAAGGCCTCCCCGGACCGGGTGCTGCTCGACTTCGACGACCTGCTGCAGTCGATGGCCGGCCTGCTGGAGTCCGAGGTGGGCATCGCCGACGAGTTCCGGGAGCGTTACCGCACCTTCGTCGTCGACGAGTACCAGGACGTGACGCCGCTGCAGCAGCGGCTGCTGGACGCCTGGCTCGGCGACCGGGACGACCTCACCGTGGTCGGCGACGCCAACCAGACGATCTACTCCTTCAACGGTGCGACCCCGGACCACCTGCTGCGGTTCTCCACGAGGTTCCCCTCGTCCACCACCGTGCGCCTGCACCGCGACTACCGGTCGACCCCGCAGGTCGTGGACCTGGCCAACCGGGTCATCGGGCAGGCGAAGGGGCGGGCCGCAGGCACACGGCTGACCCTGGAGGGCCAGCGTCCGGATGGTCCGGACCCGGAGTTCTCCGAGTTCCCCGACGAGACCGTGGAGGCCGCGGAGGTGGCCCGGCGCATCGGCGACCTGCTGGCACACGGTGTGCCGGCCGCCGAGATCGCGGTGCTCTACCGCATCAACGCCCAGTCCGCGGCCTTCGAGTACGCCCTGGACCAGGCGGGCATCGCCTACCAGGTCAAGGGCGGCGACGGCTTCTTCCAGCGCGCCGAGATCCGTCAGGCGGTGCAGGCCCTGGGCCAGGCGGCCCGGCAGGTGCAGGCGCGTGCACGTTCGGCAGGGTCGGCAGGAGAGGACGCGGCGCCCCGCGTCGACGAGCCGCAGGGCAACCTCGTCGACCAGGTGCGCGCGGTGCTGCTGCCCGTCGGTCTGACTCCGTCCGAACCCGACGGCGCCCAGGAACGTCAGCGCTGGCAGTCCCTGAACGCCCTGGCCGACCTCGCCGCCGAACTGTCCGCCACCTCCCCGGGGCTGGACCTGCCGGCGCTGATGGGGCTGCTCAAGGAGCGGGCGCAGGCGAAGAACCCGCCCCGGTTGCAGGGCGTCACCCTGGCCAGCATCCACGCAGCGAAGGGTCTGGAGTGGGACGCGGTGTTCCTCGTCGGCCTGGTCGACGGCACCCTGCCGATCCGGCACGCGCTCAAGGGCGCGCACGCCGAGGACGCGGTGGAGGAGGAACGCCGGCTGCTGTACGTCGGTGTCACCCGTGCCCGTGAACACCTGCACCTGTCCTGGTCGCAGGCCCGCCAGCCCGGTGGCAAGGCCACCCGGCGGCGCACCCGGTTCCTCGACGGCATGGTGCCCTGGGAGAAGGAACGCGCCGCGGCACAGGCCGCCCAGTCGGCGGGGCAGAAGAAGTCGGGTCAGAAGTCCAAGCCGAGCGACTCCTGCACCACCTGCGGCACCCGGTTGACCACCCCGGAGCAGCGAATCCTGGGGTTGTGCGAGGCGCACGCCGGTGACGTCGACCAGGTGCTCGTCGCCGAACTGCGCTCGTGGCGCAGCGCCACCGCTCGTGCGCGGGACGTCCCGGCCTACGTGGTGATGAGTGACGCGACGCTGCGCGCGGTGTGCCACCGCGCACCGACGACACCCCAGGAGCTCGTGCAGGTGCCGGGCATCGGCCCGATGAAGGTCGAACAGTTCGGCGAGGACGTCCTCGGGATCATCCGGAACTTCCGCTGAGCGCGGCCTGACAGGACGGGCACCCCGGCACCTGCACCGGACGCATCTCGGTGACGTCCAAGCTCACCGGGTCGAGGAAACGCCGGACGGCGGGCACGGCGGCGGGACCGCCGGTCGTGCGTGCCCCCAGGATGTCGCGCACGATCCCGGCGAACACCGTGGCGGCGAGTCCGGTCATCGACGACGCCGTCCGGCCCTCGCCGACGGGCGCCTGGGCGCGGACGAGCCGCCACTCCGGATCCTCCGCGAGCATCTGGGTGTCGATACAGGTCAGACAGGGGGTTGTTCCGGGTTGCACCAGTGGTCCGATCACCACCTGCCCGTCCAATACTCCGCAGGGCAGGTGCGGCACACCCTGCTCCATCAGACGGTGGGTCACGTCCTGCGGTGGGAAGAGCTGCCCTGCCAGCACCACCAGTGACCTGCCCGACAGGCGCCCGAACGCGGGTGCGCCCGGGGTGACGGGAGCAGCCGTGACACCGCAGCGCATCAGCTCCTGCAGCAGGGCACCGCTCATCCCGGTCGTCCCGGTGACGTGCACGGTGGCGGCACCGGTCGGTGGAACCGGACGCAACAGCTCGGCGGTCCGCAGGTCGTCGAGGATGCCGTCGGCGTGCTCCGGGCTGAATCCGCAGTGCCCCAGCCGCGTGGCCAGGTCGGCGGACTCCACGGGCCGCCTGGCCTCACGCAGCACCAGCATCACCTGGTTCGCCGAGACCCCGTCCGGCACGGCCAGGACGAGGGAGTGCGACGGCACCGTCCCGAACTGGAGGTGGCGGGGCGAACGCAGGATCAACGAGGTCGCCTCACGCAGCATCACCACGCTGGCACCCCCGAGCACGGTCGACGTCATGTAAAATCCCCCTGACTAGCACACAAGCTCCCGACATGCACAGTGTAGCCCGCGTTCCCGCACTGTGCAGCGGGTCGACGACACCGCGGAAGGTGGACCATGGCAGGACGGCGACGGACCCCGACCAGGGCACAGCTCGAGGTCGTCGACGACTTCGCCCCGGACGTCGAGATCCGGCTGTCGGCACGCCGGGAACGCACCATCGCCGGACGCATGGAGCGCGGCCGGGTGATCGTCCTGGCCCCCATGTCGATGGACGCGGCGAACCTGCGGCGCAGCACCAGCGACCTCGTCGACCGGGTGCGCCGCCGCAACAGCGCCGCCGCCGGGCAGGCGTCCGACGACGATCTGCTGCTGCGCGCCGCCGAACTCAACGACAAGTACCTGGAGGGCAGGGCGGAGTTCCGCAGCGTGCGCTGGGTGGGCAACATGTCGCGCCGGTGGGCGAGCTGTTCGGTGGACTCAGGCAGGATCCGGGTGTCCGACCGCCTCAAGGAGGTACCCGGCTACGTCCTGGACTCGGTGATCATCCACGAACTGGTGCACACCTGGATCCCGGACCACGGCCCCGAGTTCCACGAGTGGGCGGCGAAAGCGCCCCAGGCCGAGCGGGCCGCCGGATATCTGGAGGCCTACGGGCGCTGGGGCGTGGGGAACACCGACGAGTCCGGGGACGTGGACTGACCTACTTGCCGGAGTCGTCCGAGTCGTCGGTCTCGCCGGGGCCGTCGAAGCCCTCGTTGAGCTCGCGCTCGAGCTTCTCGATCTCGCCGATGGGATCGAAGCCCTCGATGTCCTCCTGGGAGGCCAGGATGGAGTCGATGAAGCCGGCGGGGGAGTCCAGGTCGCTGTCGACCGGGAGGAAGTCCGGGTGGTTCCACACGTCGTCACGACGCTCGGTGCCCACGGCCACGGTCAGGCGACGCCACAGCTCGGCGGCCTCGGACGCCTTCGGCGCCGACAGGCTGATGCCCACCGTCTTCACCAGGGCCTCCATGCCGGGCTGGTCGTTGTCGCGGTAGACCGACCACGCCGCGCCGATGCTCGAGGCCACGGGCAGGCGCTCGCCCAGTGCCTCGCCGACGACCACGTCGACCCACCCCTCGATGAGCGACAGGCTGGTCTCCAGACGGACCCGCGCGTGGTCGGTGGAGGACACGATGGTGGGGGAGAGGTCGGAGTTCTGCAGCTGCGACATCATCTCCTGCAGCTTCTCAGGGTCGCCCAGCATCTCCGGGTTGAACTCCTGGCTGGCCTCCTCCAGGGCGGAGTTGTCGAGGCTCAGGCCGGTGGCGAACTCCTCGACGTCGAGGATCACCCGCTCCACCAGCCACGGCACGTGCTGGAAGAGACGCAGGTGCGCCGCCTCGCGGGCGGCGAGGTAGATCAACGTCTCCCGACGCTCCGCACCGAGCTTCTTCGACAGGTCGTCGAGCCGGTCGGTGGCGATGGCGGCGACGGACCCCTCGGCCAGCGGGATGCCCCACTGGGTGGACATCGCGACGCTGCCGGCGAGCTCGCCGAGCGCGCGGCCCAGCTGCATGCCGAAGTTCATCCCGTTGACCTGGTTGAAGATACCGGCCATCGGGCCCATCTGCGCCCGGATCTCCTCGGGCATGCCCTGCATGGTGGCGTCGCCCAGCTTCTCGGCGAGCGGGTTGATGACCCGCTTCCAGCGCGGCAGCGTCTCGTCCAGCCACTGCGAACCGGTGAAGGAGACCGACCCGGTCGCACCGGCGGGCAGGGTGGTGGACTCGTCCAGCCACAGCTCGACCAGACGGACGGACTCGGCGACGGCCTGGCTGTCCTTCGCGGACGGCTTGCTCTTCGCCGCCGTGCCGGAGAGCTGCTGGCGGGCGATGCGCTCGGCGAGGGCGTAGTTGACCGGACCCTGCGCGTCCGGCGAGTTCATGTCCTTGCCGAAGCCGCTCAGCATCGAACCGAACTGGCCGAGGATGTCGCCCAGCCCCGGCTGGCCGCCCTGACCCCCCTGGCCGCCCTGGTTGCCGAAGAACATGCCGAAGGGATTGGCACCGAAGCCGAACGGGTCGCCGCCTGAACTACCCGAGTTGCCGGAGTTGTTCGGGCCCCCGTTCTCGTTCTCCCGCCGCCGACGCTCGTCGTCCGACTCGTCGTCAGGGCCGTTGAATCCGAATCCGAAATTGCTCATGCCACGAGAGTACCCGCGCCCTGCGGCGGGACGCACCGCCCCGCGTGCGCTGACAGCGAACACCGTCCATGTCCGTCCGGGCCTGTAATGTGTCGTGGGTGAGTTCCAGTATCCCCCCTTACAACGACTCCAGCGCCCGTACCGACGGCAAGACGTCCGGCACGTCCGGCACCACCGCCGGTCGGCGGCGCGTGCGCACGGTCGTCGTCGGGCTGGTCCCCGTCGTCGCCCTGGTGGCGCTGCTCGCCGTGCCGACGATCCCCGGCACCGACGTCAACCTCACGGTCCCCTTCGCCGCCGAGGGTGAGGGGCCGACCTACGACACGCTGGGGGACGTCAACGGCACCCCTGTCGTCGACATCACCGGCACGGACGCCGAGGTGGACGAGGACCTGGCGGACTCCGACGGGCAGCTCAACATGACGACCGTGGCGGTGCGCACGAAGCTCAGCCTCGCCGAGACGATGAAGCGCTGGCTGGCCAGCGACGACACCATCGTGCCGGTCGAGCAGGTCATCCCCTCGGACTCCACGCCGGAGGAGGTCGCGCGCCGCAACGCCGCCGCCTTCGCCGCCTCCGAGTCCAATGCGACGGTCGCGGCGATGGGCTACCTGGACCGTCCGCTGGAGACCACCGTCTACGAGATCGCCGACGACGCGCCCGCCGCCGGCGCGCTGCGGGAGAACGACGTGATCACCGCCGTCGGCGACACCGAGGTCACGCTGCCGGCGGACGTCGCCGCGGCCGTCGCCGAGCACGCACCCGGCGACGAGGTCGAGCTGACCGTGCAGCGCGGGCAGTCGGAGGTCACCGAGTCCGTCACCCTCGGGGAGGTTCCCGAGGAGTTGTCGTCGGACGCCTCGGCGTCCGCGGCGGAGGACGCCGGCGAGTCCGACCGGGCGTACCTGGGGGTCACCATGGTCGCCCAGCCCGCGGGGGATCTGAAGGTCCGCTACAACCTGAAGGACATCGGCGGGCCGAGCGCGGGCCTGATGTTCTCCCTCGCCGTCGTCGACAAGCTCTCGCCCGGCGAGATCAGCGGCGGGAAGTTCGTCGCCGGCACCGGCACGATCTCCGCCGACGGCACGGTGGGGCCGATCGGCGGCATCACGCACAAGATCGCCGCCGCCCAGCACGCCGGGGCCGAGGTCTTCCTCGTGCCGTCCGACAACTGCAGTGAGGCGGCGGGGCGCTCCTACGACGGGGACATCGACCTGCTGTCGGTCGACTCCCTCGACGGGGCGGTGGACGCCCTGGAGGCCTACAACAACGGTGGGGACGCCCCCACCTGCGAATGATGCAGATCAGTCCTCGAAGGTGAACCGCAGCATCGCGGTCACGCCGGGGGCGATCTCGGCGCCGTCCATGCCGCCGAGCAGCTCGACCTTGTCCTCGGCGAAGGGGTCGTCGGCGAGGTCGGTCTCGTCCGGGCGCAGCTGCAGCAGCGTGCGGTCCGGGCCGCCGTCGACGACGCCGGTGAAGATCCGCGCCTGACGCGGGACGGCCTCCGGGTCCGCGGAGTTGCGGAACATGATCTCCTGGGCCAGCACGGCACCGACCACGACCTCGGGCCACCGCACCGTCGCCACGTACTCGCCGAGCTCGTCGGAGCCGGGCTGGATGTGGTCCGGCAGGTCGTCCTGCACGATCAGGGAGAGGGGGGACGTGGCGGCGCCGGTGCCGTCTGCGCCATCCTCCCCGGAGTCGTCGCCGGCGGCGATGACGTCCTGGACGAGTTCGGTGGGGACCAGGGCGAACAGCGTCGCCGGACGGTCCCAGCCCTCGGCGTGGACGAAGTCGACGGCCTCGCGGAGGGCGGCGTTGAGCGGACGGATGTCGCTCGTGTGGTTACTGGCGTTCATCTAGGTGGACCTCACGGTGACGTCGGACGGGTGCGGACAGTAGTCTAGACCCAGACAGTTTTGTCGTCGGAATCCGACAGCCCGAGCCGCCGGTACGTCAACCGCCGGACCCAGGGGGTCGGTCCGACTCTCATGACCGACAGCAGGAGAGAACTGAACCCTTGAGCATCCCGGAGATTCCAAAACCAGGACGCAGATCCAAGATCCTCGGCGTGGTCGCCGTGGTGATCGCTCTGCTCTTTTTCCTAGTCCCGGTCCTCGTCTCGAACTACACCGAATTGCAGTGGTTCCGGTCGATCGACTTCCAGGCCATATTCCTCAGCGTCCTCGTCACCCGGGTGATCTTGTTCATCGTGTTCGGGCTCGTGGCCGCCGCCATCGTCTGGGGTGCGTGCTTCGCCGCCTTCCGGGCGGCGCCGAAGGAATCCGACTTCCCCGACGTGTCCCAGATCGGCCTCGGCGGTGACGACTCCCCGCTGACGATCAACCGGGCCGAGATCCGCCGGGCGATCCGGCCGTTCCTCATCATCGTCCCGCTGATCGCGGGCGTGGTGACCGGCATGATCGCCCAGGGCAACTGGCGAACCGTGCGACTGTTCCTCTCCGGAGGTGACTTCGGTGTCCAGGACCCGCAGTTCCAGATGGACCTCGGCTTCTACGCGTTCACCCTGCCGCTGCTGACCTTCGTGCTCGGCACGCTCTCGGTGCTCGTCATCGTGGCGTTCCTGGTGAACCTGCTGGCGCACTATCTCCTCGGCACCATCAGCACCGGCAACCCGCGGGTGGGGGAGAAGGCGCGCATCGGTGCTCCGGCCCGCCGCCAGCTGGCGATCATCGCCGGCATCTGGATGCTGCTCAAGGCAGTGGACTACTGGTTCCAGCGCTACGCCCTGCTGAACAACCAGCACGACACCTTCACCGGTGGTTCCTACACGGACATCAACGCGATCCTGCCGGCGAAGATCCTGCTGCTGGTCGTGTCCCTGTTCGTCGCCGCGATGTTCTTCAGCTCGATCGTGCTGAAGGACCTGCGCATCCCGGCGCTGGCCGTGGCCCTGATGGTCGTCGCCAACCTGGCGATCGGCGTGGGTTGGCCGGCGGTCATGGAGCAGTTCTCCGTGAACCCGAACCGTGCCGAGAAGGAGCGGGAGTACATCGCCCGCAACATCGAGTCGACGCGTCAGGCGTACGGCATCGAGACCGCCACCGACAGCGCCCGCGAAGGCTACGAGAATCCGGACGGCCAGGTGACCTACGAGCGCAACTGGGGTGGCCAGACCTCCGGCGACGCCAGCGAGCGCCGCTCCATTGCCGACGACGACGCCACGCTGTCCAACATCCGCCTGCTGGACCCGGACGTGCTCTCCCCGACGTTCACCCAGCAGCAGCAGCTGCGTAACTTCTACGGCTTCCCCGACGAGCTCTCCGTCGACCGCTACGAGGTGGACGGAGACATGCGCGACTTCGTCGTCGCCGCCCGCGAGATCGACCCGAACGCCCTGTCCGGCAACCAGACGGACTGGATCAACCAGCACACCGTCTACACCCACGGCAACGGCTTCATCGCCGCGCCGGCGAACACCGTCGACGAGGTCGCGCAGGACGCCGCGTCCGCACGTGGTGGTTACCCGATCTACACGGTCTCTGACCTGCAGAACCTGGAGGCAGACAGCCAGGGTGGCGAGCTCGAACTCAATATGGAGCAGCCGCGCATCTACTACGGTCCGGTCATTGCCGGCACGAATCAGGCGAACGCTGACTACGCCATCGTCGGCGACGACGGCTCCGGCACCCCGCGCGAGTACGACACCGACAACACCGAGTACACCTACACCGGTGACGGCGGAGTGGGCGTGTCCAACATCTTCTCCCGTGCGATGTACGCCGCGAAGTTCCAGGAGATGAATATCCTCCTGTCGGACGTCATCGGCGACGACTCGAAGATCCTCTACGACCGTGACCCGCGCGAGCGCGTGCACAAGGTCGCCCCGTGGCTGACCACCGACTCCAAGACCTACCCGGTGGTCATCGACGGTCGGATCAAGTGGATCGTGGACGGTTACACCACGCTGGAGAACCTGCCCTACTCTCAGCGCACCGAGCTGGACTCCGCCACGGAGGACACGCTGACCGAGGACCCCGCCTCGCAGCAGCGCGCGGTCACCAACGAGGTCAGTTACATCCGTAACTCCGTCAAGGCAGTCGTCGACGGCTACGACGGTTCCGTGGACCTCTACGAGTTCGACGAGGAGGACCCGGTCCTCAAGGCGTGGGAGGGTGTCTTCCCGGACGTCGTGAAGGACAAGGACGAGATCAGCGACGAGCTGATGGAGCACCTGCGTTACCCGGAGGACCTGTTCAAGGTCCAGCGTGAACTGATCGCGAAGTACCACGTGGACGACCCGGGAACCTTCTTCACCAACGACGCCTTCTGGTCCGTTCCCGGTGACCCGACGGCGCCCGAGGGCGGCCAGGAGCTCAACCAGCCGCCGTACCACGTGGTGGCGACCGACCCCGAGACGAACCGGCCCAGCTTCCAGCTGATCACGCCGTTCCGTGGTCTGCGCCGTGAGTTCCTCGCCGCGCACATGACCGTCAGCTCCGACCCGGAGACCTACGGTCGCATCTACGTCCGCCAGCTGCCGACGAACACCCAGACACAGGGTCCGAAGCAGGCGCAGGACACGATGATGTCGTCCGACGAGATCGCCCGCGAGCGCACCCTGCTGGAGGGCACGAACACCCTGACCAACGGCAACCTGCTGACGCTGCCGGTCGGTGACGGGCAGATCCTCTACGTCGAGCCGGTGTACTCGCAGCGTGCCGACCAGGAGTCCGCCTTCCCGAAGCTGCTGCGCGTGCTGGTGAGCTACAACGGTTCCGTCGGTTACGCCCCGACGGTCGCCGAGGCCCTCGAGCAGGTCGGCATCGATCCGGACGCGGTCACCGAGATCGCCGAGTCCGGCGGTGACGCCGCCGACGAGAACGCCGCGGCCGCCGGTGGGGACGATTCGGACGCCGACTCCGACTCGGACAGCACCTCGTCCACGAGTTCCTCGCCGTCGTCCTCGGCGGCGGAGACCCCGGACAGCGGTTCCGCCAGCGGCAACGAGCCGTCGGAGTCCGAGCTCTCGGCGATCCGTGAGGCCATGGACAAGGTCAACGACGCCCGCGAGAACGGCACCTTCGAGGAGTTCGGCCGGGCCCTGGACGAGCTGGACGCCGCAGTCGCTGACGCCCAGTAGTTCCTCGGGTCAGCCAGGCTGAGACACCAGAGACGGGAAGCGCACCGGGAAACCCCCGGTGCGCTGCTCTTTTGTCCGGAGTGTGGTTGCGATTTCACATTCGTCCGGCAGTGCGTTACGCTATGGGAGTCGCTGACACGGAGAACAACTTCTCCGGGACAGTAACCCGTCGCGGGGTGGAGCAGCTCGGTAGCTCGCTGGGCTCATAACCCAGAGGTCGTAGGTTCGAATCCTGCCCCCGCTACTAGATAGGCCCCCGGCCTCCGATCACTGATCGGAAGCCGGGGGTCTTTTTTCGTCCCAGGTGTAAACAGATGAAAGGGAGTGGGATTCACATGGTCGACGTCGGGTACGGAGCCGACTACCTCTACCGGCTGGCCGGGAAGGTCCTGGAGAACTGGCATGCCACGACAGAGTCCCTCGGCGACGATCTCCATCTCGCCTCGGTGCGTATCGTGGACGATTCGGTGATCGAGTTTCATGTCGTCGGCATGGGGCGGGACCTGGTGAAAAGCTACGACGCCACGGCCTGGGGACCCCTCTTCTCCCCGGAGCACGCCTACGACGTCGACTTCATGGCCAACGAGCTGCTCACCAACTACCTCACCGAACCCTGACGCACGGGGAGGGGAGGGGCGAAGATCGAGCGTGGGATGTCTGAATCCGGTGATTCAGACATCCCACGCTCGATTTCCGCCCCCGTGCGCCCGGGTACCCTCCGGGGTATCTGGCGAGGTCAGGCACCATGGTGTGATGCGGGGCTTTCTCCTGCGGGCCTCGGCGATGGGTTAGGGTGCAGGGAGCCCGATATGATTTTTCAGGACCCTCACACCCGAAAGAGAGTGCCCGGTGAAGCGCATCCGAACCACGGTGACCGTGTTGACGACGGTCGGGCTGCTGGCGGCCTGCACCGGGACCGACGGGGGGCCGGGGGTCGAGGCCACGAGCCCGGCCATCCAGGAGGCGTCGTTCAAGGCAGGGCAGTCGTGCGAGGACTCCACGCAGGTGTCACGCTCGCTGTCGGCGACGGGGGCGAAGGACGATGCGGTGGTGGTCACCCCGGACCCCTACGCGTCCGACATCGCGTGCCGGACGCTGGCGGACGGCGGGACGGCGGCGGACGCCGTCGCCGCCGCACAGTTCACCCTCGGCCTCACCGAGCCGCAGTCCTCGGGGCCCGGCGGCGGGGCCGTCGCGGTCTACCACGACGCTGCGTCCGGCGAGACGCGCACGTGGAACGCCTCGGTGCCCGCGCCGCAGGGTGACGACGGCACCGGTGTCTCCGGCGTCCCGCAGACGCCTCAGCTCATGCGCACGATCCAGGGTACGTACGGGGCGAAGAAGTTCAGTGACGTCCTGGCGCCCGTCGCCGAGCTCGCGGACGGGGGATTCCAGGCCAGCAAGCGCTTCGTGGGGGCGGTGAAGCGCCGGCACGACGTGATGACGGGTATGCCGTGGCCGGGGGTGTCCTCGGCGAACCTCCCGGTGCCGGGGGACGAGCTGACCAATCCGTCCTACGCGTCCTACCTGCGCGGACTGAAGGTCTCCGGCCGGATCGCCTCCGAGGACGCCCTGTGCGCCGACTACCGCGACACCGAGGTCTGCGGCCCGGGTTCCACCGGTACCGGCATGATGGTCGTGGGGGAGGCCCTCGGGATCCTCGACCAGCTGGAGCTCGGGGACGACCCGCAGCACGTGGTCACCGAGGCGGAACGTCTCGCCCTGGCCAACGGCAACACCTGGATGCAGGACCCCACGGTGGACCCGGAGCTCTCCCGTAACTACGTGGACTCCCTGGTCACCGATCCGGAGCACCTGAAGAAGCAGGCCGCGCGGATCGACCCGGATTCCACGCTGGGGCGGATCGAGCCGGACCCGCTCAAGGGCGATGCGGGGACGTACCTGCCCAACCGGGAGGAGGGGACCTCGCAGATCACCGTGCGTGACGGAGACGGGAGCATGGCCAGCGTGACGACCACGCTGCACCAGCACTTCGGGTCCGGCGAGCTGCGCAACGGCTACTTCATGAACAACTCGATGGCGAACTTCAGTACCTCGACGAAGGCGACGAACCAGCGGGCGGCCGGGGTGCGCCCGAAGACGGCAATGAGCCCGGTGATCGTGTTCCGCGACGGGACGCCGTTCCTCGCGCTGGGGAGTCCCGGCGGCGGGGCCATCCCGTCCTATGTGATCAAGACCACGGTAGGGATCCTGGACCGGGGGATGACGGCGCGGGACGCCGTGGACGCCGACAACTACGGGGCGACCGGACGTGACGCGACCTACGTCGAGGGGACGGTCGCGGGCCAGATCGTGGGGACCGACAGTGGTCTGAGCGTGGTCTCCGTGGCGGACGGGACGGTGTTTGCCGAGGCAGACGCACGGGCGGGTGGTTCGGCGCTGTCCGCGCAATAGCGTTATTTAATACGTATCGAAAACTTAATTGAGCCAGAATCCAATACCGTGCCTATATTCGGCGCTTGCGGAAAAACTCGCTAACCCGGTTCCATTTAACGCGAATAAAGTACCTCCCGGGGTTGCAAGGGTGGGGTAGGCAAGTTAGTGTGCCCACAGTGCGGAGCTCCTACCTGGAGCTTTACCAGCCTAAAACATTAACTCGGGCAATGTTTCGGACCTGTTACGTTGCCATACCCCCTCACGTATCCTCTCCAAGGAGTTTCATTCATGCTCGCTTTTCTGTCCCTGTCCGCATTGACTGCGACAACCGGGATAGCGGCTTTCCATCGTAAGGAAGTCCGTCACCGTCGGCGGATGGACAGCCTGGACATCAACGTCCACGTGAACGGCATCCGCGGTAAGTCCACGGTCACCCGCATGATCGGCGGCGTGCTCCGGGAGGCCGGGAAGACCACGATCTCGAAGACCACCGGCACCTACGCGTGCGTCATCGACAGCCAGGCCGGCGAGCACCCCATCAAGCGCACCGGCCCGGCCAACATCAACGAGCAGTACCGCTTCCTCGCCGAGTGGATCGACGGCGCCGACGACCCGGTCGAGGCCCTGGTCGTGGAGTGCATGGCGGTCAAGCCGAAGTACCAGTCCCTGTGCCAGGACGTGATCCTGCGCTCCCCGATCACGGTGCTGACCAACGTCCGGCTGGACCACCAGGAGGACATGGGCGACACACTCGAGGAGATCGCGGCGTCCCTGTGCTCCACGGTGCCCCAGGGTGGCCTGGTGATCACCGGTGAGCGCGACCCGAAGCTCGTCCGGCTCATCCGCCGGCACTGCGAGGACCGCGGTTCACGTCTCATCGTGGCCCAGGAGAGTGAACTCTCCCGCAGCCTGTGCAGCCGATTCGACTACCGCCAGTTCGAGGAGAACGTGGCGGTGGCACTCGCCGTGGCCGAGGCGCTCGGCATCGACGCCGACGTCGCCGCCCGCGGCATGATCTCCGCCGAGCCCGACCCGGGAACCACCCGCATCGCCCACGTCCGCGACGTCTCGACCGGCCCGTTCTACTGGGTGCCGATGTTCGCCGTGAACGACTGGGAGTCCACCACGCGGGTCTTCCACGACGTCCTGGACGAGGACCTGCCGCCATGCCGCAGGGTCGTGGCGCTGAACAACCGCGCCGACCGCACCGACCGCGCCGCCATGTTCGTCGACCTCGTCGCCACCGACCTGGCCGGCGACGTCGACCGCGTCGTGCTCTACGGCGAGATCCAGGACGTGGTCCGCCAGAAGCTGCTCAACGCCGGCGTCCCCGACGAGAAGATCGTCACCACCAGCGACCTCGACGGCGAGCAGGGTGCGGACGGCCGCGACCTCGTGGCCCGCGCCCGCGCCGGTTTCGAGGGTGAGGACGTGGCCATCTTCGGCATGGTCAACATCCACACCGAGCACGTCACGGCCATGGAGCGCTATGTCGGCGCCCTGGCCGAGGAGCACATCGAGGCGGTCGCGGCGTGACCTACCAGTACATCGGTTCCTACGGGTTCCTCACCGACCTCGTCCACGTCACGTTCCTCACCGGCCTGCTGGTGAGCTACCTCTACTTCCGGCGCCGGCAGATCTCCGTCGGTGGCTCGCTGGCCGTCGGTTACCTGGCGTCCTCGCTGTACATGCCGCTCAACGTGCTCGCCACGCTCGGCTCCGCACTCGTCGGATACCTGCTGATCAGGTACGTCATCCTGAAGATCTTCCTGCCCCGTCCCCGCCAGATCTTCGCCATCGGCCTGGGCGTGGGCGTGGCCTGCGGCGGCCTGTGGCTCGCGGTCACCTCCTGGGTGCTCGGCGGGGTGCCCGGCGACGGACTCGCCCTGGTCGGCGTGATCGTGCCCGGCATGATCTGCAACTCGCTGATCAAACAGGGTGTGGTGCGTTCGATGGTCCCGTTGGCGTGGATGGTTCCGCTCACCGGCGTCCTCGGCCTGGCGATCACGCTGCTGACCTCCACGGTCCTGCCGTTGTCCCTGGCCGACAGCATCACCCACGCGGACGTCGAACCGTTGCCGATGCTCTTCCTCATGAGCGCCCTGTCGGTGCTCTTCGCCGTGCTGGTGCAGGAGGGCACGGTGCGCTCCCACAAGCTGCGTACCGGCGGCTACGTCACCGCGGGCGTCATGGTCGCCGCGCTGACGAGCTGGACGTACCTGGTGGTGCTTGCGGTGGCGACGCTGCTGCTGCTCGCCGTGTACCTGCCGTACTCGCGCACGGTCCCGCTGTTCGGCAAGGACCGCTTCGTGCTCCTGTGCGCCCTGGCGTTCACCCTGGTCACCGCGCTTGAGCTGGTGGCGGCCACCGTGTGGGGGCTGCGCTTCGGCGGGCCGCAGAACGTGGTGTTCTGCGTGCTGCCGGCCATCATCGCCAACGACCTCGTGCAGTACGGGGCGAAACGAACCTCGCTGGGCATGGGCCTGTCGCTGGCCGGCTGCGCCGCAGTCGCGGTCCCGGTGATGGCGTGGGCCTGAAGCTCCGGCAGCTCGCGGGCGTACTGTTGGTCGTCGTGATGGTCAGCTCGTGCACGATCGGCGGGTCAGGCAGGGACGAACCCCCGGCCCCGGACCCGCTGCCGACGGCGCCGGACGACACCTGCCGTGACGGTGGTGACGGTGGCGTTGAGGCCACCGGGTCCGTGGACGGTGGCATGGTGTCCACCCCGGACCCCGCCGCCACGGAGGCGGCCTGCGGCGTGCTCGCCGACGGTGGCACGGCGGCCGACGCCGTCGTCGCCGCCCAGTACGTCCTGGGCCTCACGGAACCGCAGTACTCCGGCCCGGGCGGTGGTGGCCTGGTGGTCTACCACGACGCCCAGTCGGGCACCACGGAGAGCTTCGACGGCACCGTCTACGCGCCGCAGGACGACACGTCCTACGACGACGAGTCGGTGGGCGTACCGCAGACCGACCGTCTGATGGACTCGTTGCGCGCCCGATTCGGGACGAAGTCACTGGAGGACCTGACGGCCCCGGCGAGGACGCTGGCGTCGGAGGGATTCGAGGTCACCGAGCGGCTCGCCAAGGCCATGTCGGCGCGCAGCGAACTCTTCGACGACCTGCCGGAGGCCGGCGACACGCTCACCAACGAGCAGTACGCCGAATATCTGGCGGGCCTGAAGGGCACCGACGACCCGATCGAGCCGTCCGACCCGCTGTGCGTGGACTACCAGGGGCACTCCGTGTGCGGCCCGGACTCCACGCAGACCGGCATGATGGTCGTCGCCGAGGCGCTCGGCATCCTGGACCGGCTGGACCTGGCCCGGCTGACCCCGAAGGACGGGGTGCCGCGGGCGACCGCGCAGCACCTGGTGATGGAGGCCGAACGCATCGCGTTCACCAACGCCAACACCTGGATGGGCGAGGAGACCGAGGCTACCGAGGACTACCTCGGGGACTACGTCGAGGACATCGTCACCGACGAGGACCACCTGGACGACGCCGCGGACTCCATCCGGCAGAAGAAGACGCTCAGCGGCCTGGATCCGGAGGAGCTCGGCGGGATGGACGGCGAGTACGAGGACAGCGACGACCAGGGGACCTCCCAGGTCACCGTTCGTGACTCGGCCGGCAGCATGGCGAGCCTGACGACCACGCTGCAGCGTAGCTTCGGCAGCGGGAAGCAGGAGAACGGCTACTTCCTGAACAACTCTCTGGACAACTTCAGCCGCCGTGCGGAGCCCGGCGAACCGAACCACCGCGAACCCGGCGCGCGGCCGCGCACGATGATGTCACCGGTGCTCGTCTTCGGTTCCGGCGACGACCCGCTCATGGCCCTCGGTTCGCCCGGCGGGCGCAAGATCCCGTCCTACGTGGTCAAGGCCCTGGTGGCGATGGTGGACTGGGACCTTAGCCCGGACGAGGCGGTGCGTATGCCGAACTTCGGCGCCACGAACCGCAACAGCGTGTACTCCGCGCGCGGCGACGCCGAGCAGAAGAAGATGCGCGGTCTGCTGGAGGACTGGGGTCACGACCTGGAGTCCGGACGCTTCGACTCCGGTCTCAGCGTGATCCGCGTTCAGGACCCGCGGGTCAGCGGTGCCGCGGACCACCGGCGTGACGGCTCGGTCGCCGCAGTCGACCTGCCGTAGCAAAAGAGCGGCCGGCTTTCCCTACGAGGCGGCGGAGAGGCCGGAACCGTCGGTCTGCTCCTCAGCCTCCCGCTCGGCCTGCTTGAACTCGAGGATCTCGTCGTGGTGGTTGTGCTCGTAGGTCTTCACCCCCTCGCCCTCGTTGCGCTTGGCCAGGAGGTCCTGCTGCTGTTCCAGCGGGGTGCGCGGGTCGCCCCACTCCCGTCGGGCGACCTCCGGGGTGTACACCTTCGGCGACTCGGCGGGGATGCCGCGGATCGCCGGCTCGATGTAGCGCACCGCCCGGGGGCAGGTGTTCTCCAGGAACAGGATCTCCAGGTCGGGCAGGTGCTTGAAGGCGGCGAAGACCGGCTTCCACAACGCGACCATCAGTGTGTCGGTCAGCTTGGACTGCTTTAGTCCCATCATGCCGCGCATCCAGCGGGGGTAGGTGGCTATCACGCCGCGGCGGAAGAACGGGCGGACCACGGCACGGAGCGGTTTGGGAAGGTCCACGAACGCGGTCTCGAACCCGTTGAGGATGTGGTTGATGTTGAACACCGCGGCCTCGGAGGCGGACAGTCGCTCACGCCAGTCGTCGAAGTACTTCTGGACCTCCCCGCGGGTGCGGGGGACGTCCGCGGGGTCGATGGGCTGGAACTTCGCTGCGGTGGCGCAGGCCTGCCAGTACTCGTTCTCCTCGTCGCGGGAGAGCTTCCCGGGGCCGAACTTCTCGTACACGTAAAGGATCGAGTGCCATGCGGTGACCAGGATCCACAACTGTGAGTCGGGGTTGTTCGAGTCGTAGCCGTTGCCGGTGACCTTGTTGGTCCCGTACGCCCGGGAGTGGACCTTCATGAGGATGTCGGACATCCGGGTCACGGTCCGTGCGTCGGCGAACAGGACGGCGGCGAAGTACTCCATGGTGCGGTCGTAGCGGATGGGCGTGCGCTGCACGACCTGTCCGGAGTCGTCGACGGCCGCCACGAGGTCGGGGTCGAGGTGCTCGATGGTGACGGCGCGGGCGAAGCCGTGCAGGGCGGACGCCGGGAACGTCCAGACCTTCCATGCGACTGAGCCGGGGCCGTACACGCCCTCGTCGTGGCGGACGTACTCCTGGTTCCTGCGGTTTGCCATGACAACCTCCTTGTCACTGCGGTGGGCCGTTCGTCTGCGGCCCGCGTACCCCTACTATTGTGACACAGATCACCCTCGGTTTTGAAGGGGAACGCGTATCGACCTCGGCGCGCGAGTTTCGCCAGTGGGCCACCTGGTGTTCATACGCCCGTCATCAGGGGCCCGTACCGTCGGTCTGTCCGGCAGCCCGTCCGGTCGATCCACGGTAACGGTTATGACAGAGGAGAACCCGGTGACGCCGTCCAGTACCCGAACGCCCGCCCCACGGAACAAGTCCCGCAGAAATGCAGGACGCCCCGCTGCGTCCCGCCCGCTCACAGCGCTCACCGTGCTCACCGCGCTCACGGTGCTCGCCACCGGCGCGGCGGTGACCGTCGTCCCCGCCCAGGCGCAGGTTCCGGACGTCGCGGGGCAGGTGGGGGAGTACCTCCCGGCGACGGTGCCGCCGGTGCAGCACGCCGGCGCCCCGGTGCCGCAGCCGTTGGCGCCGTCGGACTACGGCTGGTACGTCTCCGACATCAGCTCCTACGGCAACGGCACCTACTACTCGGTGGTCAGCAGTTTCGAGGATCTGCGGGCCAACCACCCGGAGGTCATGGCGGAGAGCCTGGACACCGTGGTCGGGGTCAACAACTCCGCGGACGCCGCGACGGTGGCGCGCGCCCAGGTGGACGCCGCCGCGGACGACGGCGACCTGCTCACGGCCCTGTCGGACGGGTTCGGCGAGGAGCTCGGCTCTGCCCTACGCACCGCGCTGGCGGAGAACCGGCTGCCGAAGACGCGGGCGCTGATGGACTCCGGGTACCTCTCGAGGGCTGGTGGTCTGGCCAGCTCCACGCTGATCGAGAAGGAGATCTTCGGCTACGACCGCCCCTTCGAGGTGGCGCCGGAGAGGATCACGAAGCACACCGGCGGTGGAAACGAGGACCTCTACGCGCTCGGCGGATCGAAGGCGTTCCCCTCGGGGCACACGAACCAGGCGAGCTGGACGACGACGTTGCTGGCGGTGCTGCTCCCGGAGCTCGCCCCGCAGCTGCTCGCGCGCGGTGCGGAGGCGGGCTACAACCGCATGGTGATGGGGGTGCACTACCCGCTGGACGTCATCGGCGGGCGGATGACCGGCCAGGCTGCCGCGGGTGACCGGTGGAATGACCCGCGCATGCGGGAGGTGCTGACCGGGGCCGGTGAGGAACTCCGTGCGGAGCTGGAGTGGCGGACCGGACGGCCCCTGGCCGAGGCGGTCGCGCAGGACACGGCCTACCGGACGACGGATGACGCGGTCGCGGAGTTCACCGAGCGTATGACCCAGGGTATGGGCCGTGTGGGGGAGCAGGACGCCGCTCTCACCGTCCCGCAGGGAGCGCCGGAGTTGCTGGTGAACGCGTTCCCGGACTTGTCCTGGGGCCAGCGTGCCCGGGTGCTGGCGGCCACGGCCCTGCCGGCGGGTTTCCCGCTGGACGACCAGTCCGCCAACGGGCGTGAGGTGGGCAGTTGGCAGCGGATCAACCTCGCCGCCGCCTTCGCCGCCGACGTCCGGGTGGACGCCGACGGCGGGATGAGCGTCAACGGCGCCGCGGCGTAGCCGCTCAACCGTCGCGGTTACACGGTCGCCGGCTGTTCGGCGTCGGACGCGTCGGCAGCCTTCTTGTCGCCGCCGGGTGCCGAGGTGCCGGTGACCTGCTTGACCACCACGACGGCGATCACGGAGACCACGGTGCCGGCGATGACGGCGATGAGGAAGCCCCACCAGTTGTCCATCAGCGGCATCACCCAGATACCACCGTGCGGGGCACGGCTCCCGACCTCGAAGGCCATGGACAGTGCACCGGTGACGGCGCCACCGACCATCATGGAGGGGATCACGCGCAGCGGGTCGGCTGCGGCGAAGGGGATCGCACCCTCGGTGATGAAGGACGCACCGAGCAGCCAGGAGGACTTGCCGTTCTCCCGCTCGTCCTTGCTGAAGAGCTTCGGGCGCACGGTCGTGGCCAGTGCCAGCGCCAGCGGCGGCACCATACCGGAGGCGATGACCGCCGCCATGATCTGCAGCGAGGCGGTGTCACCGGTGGACAGCCCGGCGGTGGCGAACAGGTAGGCGGACTTGTTGACCGGTCCGCCGAGGTCGAAGCACATCATCAGGCCGATGATCAGGCCCAGGATGACCGCCGAGGAGCCGGACATCTCGGCCAGCCAGCTCTGCAGTGCATCCATCAGGGCGGCCAGCGGTCGGCCGAGCAGGAGGAACATCGACGCGGCGGTGACCAGTGTGGCCAGCAGCGGGATGATGACCACGGGCATCATGGAGCCGAGCCAGCGCGGCACCTTCCAGGACTGGATCCACATCGCGACCAGGCCGGCGATGACACCGGTGATCAGGCCGCCGATGAAGCCGGCGCCGACGAGCACGGAGATGGCGCCGCCGACGAAACCGGGCACGATGCCGGGCCGTCCGGCCAGCGCGTAGGCGGTGTAGCCGGACAGCGCGGCGACCAGGAAGCTCATGGCCACGTCACCGCCACCGAAGAACACCGCACCGAGGTAGAGCCGCAGCCCCGACTCATCGGTCAGCAGCATCTCTACGCCGTCGAGGGTGTAGGGCAGGCGCTCGGGAAGGTCCCACAGCGAGTAGTCCTGGACCACGTCCTGCCACACGTTGGCCACGTTGTAGCCGCCGATCACGAAGCCGAGGGCCATGAGCAGACCACCGGCGGCGACGAAGGGCACCATGTAGGACACACCGGTCATGATGGACTGCTGGATGCGGCGTCCCCAGCCGACGTCGCCGTCCTCGTCGTCACCGTCACCGGAGCTGCCGCCGGAGGCGGAGACCCGGTGCGGGTTGTCGGCGGTGGAGGCGGTGACCGCCCGGTCGATCAGTTCGTCCGGGTCGGAGATGCCCTTCTTCACGGGCACGTCGACGACGGGCTTGCCGGCGAAGCGTTCGATGTCGCGCACACCCACGCCGTGGGCGAAGATGACGGCGTCGGCCTCGTCGATCTGGGCCTTGGTCAGCTTGTCGCCGCCGGAGGAGCCCTGGGTCTCGATGACGAGTTCCACGTCGTCACGGGCGTCGGCGGCCTGGGTGAGGGCGTCGGCGGCCATGTAGGTGTGGGCGATGCCGGTGGGGCAGGACGTGACGCCGACGAGCTTGACCACCCGGGACGCGCCTGCCGCCGGTGCCGCCGACTCCGCAGGCGCCGCGGCGGGTTCAGCCGACTTCTTCGGCGCCTTCTTCTTGTTGAGGACGTCGGTGACCAGGGTGACGACCTCCTCCTCGGACTCCGCGGCGCGCAGTGCGGCGACGAAGTCCTTCTTCACCAGCGCGCGGGCCAGGGTGCTGAGCACCTTCATGTGTGCACTGCCGGCGCCCTCGGGGGCGAGGATCATGAACACCAGGTCGGTGCCGCGCGGGTTGCCGTCGGCGTCCTTCTCGTCCGCCCCGAAGTCGGTGGGGGTCTTCAGCCGGGCGAAACCGAGCGAGGGTTCCTCCACCGCGGTGGTGCGGCAGTGGGGGATGGCGATGCCGCCGGGCAGTCCGGTGGCGGCCTTCTCCTCACGGGCGTGGATGTCCGCCAGCAGCTGCGTGGTCTCCGAGGCGCGACCGGCCTTGACCTGCAGGTCGGCCAGGGCGGTGAGTACGGCCTCCTTCTCGGCCGGGATGTCCGCGTCGAGGGAGACGAGTTCGGGGATGATGACCGGTCGGTCGTCGGGACCGCCCGGCGTGGTGGGTGGTGACGTGGTCATTGTCATACTCTCCTTGATTCGGGAAGGTCGGACGGGAGGTCGTCGGGCGTGGGCAGGGTGGTGCCCGGCAGGGTGACGGCGGTGGAGCCGTGCGCGACGGCGAGGGCGAGCCTGGCCGGGGCGTCCTGCTCACGGGCGGCGCCGATGACGTAGCCGGCGAGGGTGGAGTCCCCGGCGCCGACGGTCGAGACCGCGGACACCTTCGGGCTGGGGCAGAACCAGGCGCCGCTGTCGCCGTCGCGGGTGACCAGCAGTGCGCCGGCGGCGCCCAGGGAGATCAGCGCGGCGCCGAAACCGCGGTCGAGCAGGGAGGACGCTGCGGCGGTGACGGCGGTGAGGTCGCCGCCGGCCGCGGCGTCTTCCATGGCGTCACCGTCGCCGCCGACGATCTGCGCGAGCTCGTGGGAGTTCGGCTTGATCAGGTCGGGCGCGGCGGCCGGGTTGCGGTCCGACAGGTCGACCAGCGCGGCCAGGGCGGCGTCGGAGGTGTCGACGGCCACACGGAAACCCTGCTCGTGGGCGGTGGCGGTCATGCGCGCGTACCAGTCGTCGGGGAATCCGGGCGGCAGGGAGCCGGCGAGCACGAGCCAGTGCGGCCCGCTGACCCCGCGCCCGGTGACCTCCGACATGGTCTGGTCCACGGCGTCGGTGAGGGAACGGCCGTCGGCGGACGCGTCGCCGGGGGAGTTGATCTTGGTGGTGACCCCCTCACCGTCGGTGAGGGTGAGGTTCACCCGCACCGCGCCGCCGCCGACGAAACGCACCGGGACGTCGCCGGCACGCACCAGGTCGGCGAAGTCGCCGTGGTGCTCGGCGGGGACCACGGCCACCACGTCCTCACCGGCGTGGTGGACGACGGTGGCCACGTTGACGCCCTTACCGCCGGCCTGGTCGGTCCCGGAGACGACCCGGTTGACCCCGCCGACGTCCAGCGGGCCGGGGAGCCGCTGGGTGCGGTCGATGCTGGGGTTGGGTGTGACGGTGATGATCACGTGTGAATCACGTCCATTCCTTGTTGTCGGAGTCCCCTGACGACGGGGTCGTCCGGGGGTGCGTCGGTGATGAGGAGGTCGACGTCGTCGACGGTGGCGAAGGCACAGAGCAGTTCCTCTCCGAGTTTCGACCGGTCGACCAGGGCGATGCGTCTTCGCGCGGCACCGGTCATCGCCGCCTTGGTCTGCGCCTCGGACGGGTCCGGGGTGGAGAAGCCGAAGTCGGTGGTGACGCCGTTGGCGCCGAGGAAGGCGACGTCGGCGCGCAGGCCACGCAGCCCGGACACCGACTCCGCCCCCACGACGGACTGGGTGATGCCACGCACCCGCCCGCCGACGAGGTGCAGCCGACGGCCGTCGGTGGTCGGGCCCTGCAGCGAGAGCTCGTAGGACAGCAGGACGGAGTTGGTGACCACGGTGAGGTCGGTGCGCTCGGCGAGGTGCTGGCACAGCAGGGCGGTCGTCGTCCCCGAGTCGACGAGGACGGAGCCGCCGGACGGCGGGAAGTGCCCGGCGGCCGCGGCGGCGATGCGCACCTTGGCGTCCTTCGAGGACGTGGCGCGGGTGGCGACGGTGTGCTCGTTGCCGCTGTGGACGCGGAACGGGACGGCACCGCCGTGGACGCGGGTGACCCGCTGCTGGCGTTCGAGCGTGTCGAGGTCCCGGCGGACCGTCTCGGCCGAGACGCCGTAGCGTTCGGCGAGCTCGGACACGGAGGCACCGCCGAGGTCCTGGATCTGACCGGCGATGACGTCCTGGCGCTGTGGCGCGTACATGTCCCCAGTATCTGTGGGAACGTGTGGGAAGTCAATGGCGATATGGTGGGGAATAGGTGGTTATATGGTCATGTGAATACCGTTTTCTGTCCCGCCCGGTCACAAACAGGCACGCCGGGGTGGTCGCGGGGGTGAGGTAGGGGCGCGGTGTGCTGCGTCACCGGGCCGGGTGCTCACCCGGGAGGATAGGGTGGCGGGAGAAAGTATCCTCACGTGTCCGGCCACGAGTGACCATGGCCGCGCCGCTCGGCTGGGAAGAAGTGACCGACATGACCCTCTCGATCCTCCGCCGGCTGGCGGTCGCCGCGGCGACCACCGCAGCCACCGTCCTGATCGGCAGCCTCGTGGCCCCGGCCGCCTCTGCCGCGCCGGCTCTACCGGCGCTACCTGCACTCCCCTCGGTGGGTGAGGTCGTCGACGACGTCCTCACCGCCACCGGTGAGCCCGCCCCGCACCGGGTGCAGGGCCAGTACTTCACCTCCCCGGGGGTGCCCGCCGCCGCGCAGGACGCCCGCCCGGCCGTCCTCGTCGGCCCGTCCACCCCGCTGATCGTCGGCCCGTCGCTGTGCACGGCCACCGTCGCCGGCCACGATGCCGCGGGCAACGCCGTCGCGGTCACCGCCGGGCACTGCGGGACGCCCGGGGACGAGGTGCGCTCCGCCGACGACCCGGAGGGCACCGTCGTCGGCACCTTCCAGCGCAACGGGGCCATGGACAACGGCGTCATCCTGCTCAACGACAGTGCGCAGGTGACGAGCAGCTACAACGCCGCGTCCATCAGCGCCCTCGGCGGCGGCCAGCCGGCGGCGGGCGCGCAGGTGTGCAAGACGGGCATCGCCACCGGCACGTCCTGCGGGCCGCAGTTCGCGACCTCGGACACCGGTTTCGTGATGCACGTCTGCGCCTCCCACGGAGACTCCGGCGCACCGGTGTACGCCGGTGGCCGGCTGGTCGGCCTGCTCAGCGGCGGGTTCGCCGGACTGCCGTCCTGCACCACCCCGCTGCAGGGCCCCATGCACTCACCGGTCGTGGCGAGCAGCTGGGACGCCGTCGCCGCCGAGATGGACGCCGCCGGCGGGGTCGGCGCCGGGCTGCGTCTGGGCTGATCAGGCTGGTTTGATCAGGCGCCGAGCCGGCCTCGGCCGAGCTGGAGCAGGGAGTTCGCGATGGCGATGCCCTCAGGTCCGAGCTCGGCACGGAACTGGTTGAGGATCGCCGTCTCACGGGAGTAGACGAGCTTCGTCCCGCCGGAGGCGGTGCGGGTGCGGCCGATGATCTTCGAGATCTCCGAGCGGCGCTTGACCGCCTCGATGATCGTCCGGTCCAGTTCGTTGATCTCCTTGCGGTAGTCCTGGATCTGGGCGTCGGACAACGGATCATCGGTCCCGCTGGAGAACTCCATGTCGTTTGTCATGGTGGCGATTCTACGTCCGTGCGGGGTTGTAGGGTGAACGTGACCCCAACCGACAGGAGAACGCGACAGTGAATCCGGGCCAGTCCGACCCCTTCGATCAGATCCCGCTGCCCACGGAGCCGCCGCCCGGGCCGTGGGACGGTCAGGACGGCCTGTGGGAGCCGCCGCCGGACGAGGAGGACGGCCCGCCGGAGGACGCCGCCGCGTTGCTCGCCGAGATGTCGGAGAACGCTTCCCACCTCGCGCCCCTGCCGCAGGTCGCCGCAGCACCGCGTGATCCGTCGGTCGACGGGGCGGCACCGGGGCGGGTGATGAGCACCCAGACCCGCGACCAGCTGCTGGACGGGTTGAACCCCGCGCAGCGTGAGGCGGTCACGCACACCGGCTCGCCGTTGCTCATCGTCGCCGGCGCCGGTTCCGGAAAGACCAGTGTGCTCACCCGGCGTATCGCCTGGCTGCTGGCCGGTGGGGTAGCCCCGTGGCAGGTCCTGGCGATCACCTTCACCAACAAGGCGGCCGCGGAGATGCGCGAGCGCATCGGCGGACTCGTCGGCCCGACGGCCGAACGTATGTGGGTGTCGACCTTCCACTCGGTGTGCGTGCGCATCCTGCGCGCCAACGCCCAGCTGGTCGAGGGGTTGAACTCGAACTTCACGATCTACGACTCCGACGACATGAAGCGTCTGGTCACCATGATCCTGCGCGACCGCAGCCTGGACGCCAAGGAGTTCGCCCCGCGTGCGGTGCTCAGCGTGATCTCCAACTGGAAGAACGAACTGCAGGACCCGCAGGACGCACTCACCGAGGCGCAGGAGGACGGCAACCGGCACCGGGAGACCATCGCCCAGGTGTACCGGGATTACCAGGTGCGTCTGCGGCAGGCCAACGCCGTGGACTTCGACGACCTCATCGGTGAGGTCGTGGGCCTGCTGCGCAACAACGGCGGTATCGCCGACCACTACCGGCGGCGCTTCCGCCACATCCTCGTCGATGAGTACCAGGACACCAACCACGCGCAGTACGTGCTGGTGTCCACCCTCGTCGGCGGGGACGGGGACGGCGCGGCACCCGGTGCCGAGCCCGCCGAGCTGTGCGTGGTCGGCGACGCGGACCAGTCGATCTACGCCTTCCGCGGGGCCACGGTGCGCAACATCGAGGAGTTCGAGCGCGACTACCCGCACGCGCGCACGATCCTGCTGGAGCAGAACTACCGCTCCACGCAGAACATCCTGTCGGCGGCGAACTCGGTGATCGCCAGGAACCAGGGCCGTCGTGACAAGAACCTGTGGACGGACTCCGGCGACGGCGCGTTGATCGGCGGGTACGTCGCCGACAACGAGCACGACGAGGCCAGGTTCATCGCCCAGACCGTCGACGAGCTCGTCGACCGGGGCGACGCGACCTACGGCGACATCGCCGTGATGTACCGGACGAACAACTCCTCGCGTGTGGTGGAGGACGTGCTCGTGCGCTCGGGGTTGCCGTACAAGGTCGTCGGCGGCACCCGGTTCTACGAGCGCAAGGAGATCCGCGACATCGTCGCCTACCTCAAGGTGCTCGACAACCCGGACGACACGATGGGCCTGCGCCGCATCATCAACACCCCGCGCCGGGGTATCGGTGACCGGGCGCTGTCCCAGGTCCGGGTGCACGCCGAGAACATGGGGCTGAGCTTCGCCGCCGGGCTCGCCGCCGCCGGACGTGGCGAGGTGCCGGGTCTCAGCGCGCGCGGGCGCAACGCCATCGCCGGCTTCCTGGAGATGATGGACGGGCTGCGCACCGAGACGGAGTCGGCGGTGATGCGCACCTCCGACGGGGAGTCGTTGGGCATCCCGGACGTCGGCGCAGTCGTGCGCGCGGTGCTGGACTTCACCTCCTACGCCTCCGAGCTGGAGTCCTCCAATGACCCGCAGGACGGCACCCGCCTGGACAACATCAACGAGCTGGTGTCCGTGGGCCACGAGTTCTCCCAGGAGGCGGCGAACCTCGCCGCCTACGAGGCGATGCCGTCGGAGGCTTCTTCCGCGCAGGCGGAGGGTGCTGCTGACGGCGCTGCGGAGAACGCAGCGGAGGACGCCGTGCTCGCCGAGGGCGAGCCGGAGCCGGGGAGCCTGCAGGCCTTCCTGGAGCGGGTCAGCCTGGTCGCCGACGCCGACCAGATCCCCGCCGAGGACCAGGACATGGTCACCCTGATGACCCTGCACACCGCCAAGGGCCTGGAGTTCCCGGTGGTCTTCCTCATCGGCTGGGAGGACGGCCAGTTCCCGCACATGCGCGCCCTCGGTGACCCGACGGAACTGTCGGAGGAGCGGCGGTTGGCCTACGTCGGTATCACCCGTGCCCGTCAGCGCCTGTACCTGACGCGTGCGATGACGCGGTCGAGCTGGGGCACCCCGCAGAACAATCCGCCGTCGCGGTTCCTCGCCGAGATCCCCGGCGAACTCGTCGACTGGATCCGTGAGGAGCCCGCACCGGCCTGGTCGGACGGCTGGGGTTCCTCCGGTGGCTACGCCGACGGCACGAGCTTCGGCGGTGGCGGCTGGTCCGGTTCCCGGGGCGGTTCCCAGAAGTCGTTCCAGAAGTCGTCCCAGCGTTCGTCGGGTGCCTCGTCGTCGCCGTCGCGTGGCGGCGGGCTGCTGCGTCCGGCGGGCAAGCCGCTGGAGCTGGAGGTCGGTGACCGGGTCAACCACGACAAGTACGGTCTCGGCACGGTCAAGAGCGTCGACGGCAAGGGTGTGAAGGCCACGGTGACGATCGACTTCGGCACCAACGGCACGGTGCGGCTCATGCTCATCGGCGGGGTGCCGATGGAGAAGCTGTAGGGGACAGCGCACGGGAAAACCCGCTGCCGGACCGGAGAGGGTGGTCCTGCAGCGGGTTTTTCGTGTCCCGGTGAAAGTGTGGGCGGGTCCTAGATCTCGACGCCGCGCTCACGCAGCCACGGCACGGGGTCCACGGCGTTGCCCTCGGTGGGGTAGACCTCGAAGTGCACGTGCGGGCCGGTGGAGAAGCCCTCGTTGCCGACGCCGGCGATCTTCTGGCCGGCCTGGACCTGCTGGCCCACGGTGACGTCGATGGTGGACATGTGGCCGTAGACGGTGATGGTGCCGTCCTCGTGCTTCACGCGGACCCAGTTGCCGAAGCCGGAGGCCGGGCCGGCGTCGATCACGGTGCCGGCCATGGCGGCGACGATCGGGGTGCCGATGGCGTTGGCGATGTCGATGCCCTTGTGCATGGTGCCCCAGCGCATGGCGAAGGGGGAGGTGTAGCTGCCCTCGGCGGGCTTGACGACCTCGGGTGCGCGGGAGAGGAGGTCCTCGGCGGCGCGCTCGGCGTCGAACTCCAGGGCGCTGGAGAGCTGGGCCGAGAGGTTCTCGATCTGCGTGTTCTGCGGCAGTGCGAGGATCTGGGCGGCGGCGGTCTCGACGTCGGCACCGGCGGAGCTTCCGTCGGCACCCTGCGCGAGGACCTCGGTGTTGGCGGCGAGCGAGATGTCGCCGTTACCCTGGCCGTCCTGGTCTGCGGACTGGTGCACGGTGGCGGCGCCTGCTCCGGTGGCTCCTGCAGCGGCGACGCCGGTGGCGGCGATCGCAACGAACGCCATGCGGCGCTTTGCAGCGGTGTCCAGCTTGCGGTGGGCTCCGCCTCGCCGTGCGTCAGTCATCAGTCTGTGTACCTCTCCGTAGTCTTGCAGTCGTGCAGCCTCAGGGCTTTACGGCTTCATAGCCTTGCCGTCATCTGATCGGTCCCAAATCGTGACCGGATCGTTATCAACGAGTCGCAACTCTATCGGCATGGACCTCCTCGGGCAAGCCACTTCGCCAAAAAGGTCACGAATCTATATCGGTGGGTAGGTGGGTTGAGGGGGGTTGATCGGGGCGTTATTTGGTAACGGTCAGGTCACGGCCACCGTGTGACGGGTGTGACGGGGGTAGGTGTGATGTAACGCTCGCAGGTGGGCGTGCCTTCCCGGGGGAGGGCGCCGACGTTGTGCACAATGGGACGGGTGAGTAGTGAATCCCAGCGACCGACGTCGAGACGACAGGGGCCCCGTCGTGGCACACGACGTGGCCCGGACGCTCGACGCCGCGGTACGGCCCGTGGCGCGAGCGGAACGGGGACGGAGCGGTTCGTCGCGGGCGAGAACGGGCGCGTCGCGTCGCGCTCGACCGGCGCCTCGCAGCGTCCTGCGACCGAACGCCCGGGTGAGGACGCCGCACGCCCGGCGCCGACCGGCGCGGAGGGCACCTCCGGCGGCCGGCTGGCACGGTGGTGGGCCCTGTGGGGCCCGCACATCCGCCGCTTCGCCCCGACGGTACTGGTAAGCCATGCGGTGACGCTGGCGATCGCCATCGCCCTGGCCGTGGTGGTCGGGGTGGGCGAGACCTTCACCGCGGTGCCCGCGATGGTCGGTTCGTTCTGGATGGTCGCCAACCTGGCGCCGGTGGGGTTCACCGGCGCGCAGCTCGGCATCGTGCCGTTGCTGCCCGCGGCGTTGATCGTGCTGGTGCACTCCCGTCGGATCCGGGCGACCTGCGGGACGCAGATCACGGTGCGCAACATCAGGGTCTTCGCCTCCCTCGCGGTGGTCGTGCCGATGGTGCTGACCTGCCTCGCGTGGCTGGTGCTGTGGGACGCCTCGCACGTGTTCGCCATCTCGCCGCCGAATATCTTCGTCGCGTTGCTGTCGACGGGCCTGCTCAACGGCTTCATCTTCGTCCTGGGGCTGGGGCCGAAGATCTGGCGGGCGCTGCTGCTGCGTCGCGGTCTGCCGACGTGGCCGGTGGAGTCGGTGCGTCTGGCCGGCAGTTTCGTGCGGTGGGTCCTGGTCGCCGGACTGGTGGCCACGCTGGTCCAGCTCCTGTTCAACCTGTCGATGCTCTCCGACGCCTACTCGATCGCGCCGGACGCCTGGGGCAAGATCGGCCTGACGGTGCTCTCCGTCCTCTACCTCCCGAACCTGGCGGTCGGCGGGGCGGCGGTGCTGACGGGCAGCGAGATGCATGTCGGCGACGCCTCGGCGTCGTTGTTCGCGGTGACGAACGCGAACCTGCCGCCGCTGCCGGTGCTCGCCGCCATGCCCCACTCCGACCTGCCGTTCGGCGAGGCGCTGCTCGTGGTGCCCGCGGCGATCGCGCTGGTGATCGTCTATCGCTTCTTCACGGTGCGCTCCTTCGTGGAGTCCCCGGTGTTCACCGCCGTGGGGGCGGGTGTCTGCGCCGGGGTCCTGGGTCTGCTGGTGAGTCTGGCGGCCGGGGGCACGCTGGGTGTCTACGGGTCGGCCGGACCGTTGCTGTGGCTCACCCCGCTGGTCTTCGCCTGCTGGCTGCTGGTTCCGGCACTGCTGGTGCTGGGCTGGGTGTCGCGGAAGGGCGCGCGGGTCATGGAGACCGCCGGCGAGGACGACGAGCCCGAGTTCGAGCCAGAGGCCGAGACGGAGGAGCCCGAGGCTGAGGAAGCGGCCGACGAGTCCGAGCCCGAGGACGCCGACGAGCAGGACGACGAGGACGCCGACGAGGACGCCGACGGGGTCGCCGACGGGGTCGCCGACGAGCCTGAAGACGTCGAGGACGACGCCGACGCCGAGGAGTCTGAGCAGGCGGATGAGCCCGCCGACGAGCCGGAAGCCGAGCCGGAAGCCGAGCCCGAAGCAGAGCCCGAAGGGGACACTGAAGAGGACCCAGGGGAGGACCCCGGGGACACCGACGTCGAGGAAGACGGTAGGACACAGTAAGCTGGCACATCGTGAGTGAGTCAGCAGTCCCGGCAGACCCGGCAGCGGTCCGCCGCACGGTGCAGCGCGCGGGGGACGTCCTGCGCGTCGTTGTCCTGGCCTCGGGAACCGGGACACTGCTGCAGTCGATGCTCGACGACCTCGGCGAAGGCGTCGAGGTCGTGGCGGTGGGGGTCGATCGGCCGTGCGCCGCCGAGGAGCGTGCCGCGCAGGCCGGCGTCCCCTCCTTCCGGGTGGACTACAACCCGGAGCGGGTCAGCGGCTACGACCGTGCGGGGTGGAATGAACGCCTGGCGTCCGAGATCGCCGCCTACACGCCGGACGTCGTCGTCAGCGCGGGGTTCATGCGCATCCTCGGCGCGCCGGTGGTCGAGCGGTTCCGGGGGCGGATCATCAACACGCACCCGGCGCTGCTGCCGTCCTTCCCCGGCGCCCATGCCGTGGAGGACGCCCTGGCCTACGGCGTCGCACTCACCGGATCGACCGTCCACGTCGTCGACGACGGGGTGGACACCGGACCGATCATCGCCCAGCGTGCTGTGCCGGTGCTCCGGGCCGATTCAGTGGAGTTGCTCCACGAGCGGATCAAGACCGTCGAACGGGCGCTGATCGTCGACGTGCTCCACCAGACCGCGCAGAGCGGTTACACCATCGAAGGACGAAAGGTCTGCATCAATGACTGAAACCACGACTGGAACGACCCGCCCCATCCGCCGCGCGCTGATCAGCGTGTACGACAAGTCCGGGCTGGAGGACCTCGCCACGGGTCTGCACCGTGCCGGGGTGGAGATCGTGTCGACCGGGTCCACCGCCGCGAAGATCGCGGACGCCGGGGTGCCCGTGGTGCGGGTCGAGGAGCTCACCGGGTTCCCGGAGTGTCTCGAGGGCAGGGTCAAGACGCTGCACCCGCGCGTGCACGCCGGCATCCTCGCCGACACCCGTAAGGATGACCACCTGGCCCAGCTCAAGGACCTGGGTGTGGAGCCCTTCGACCTGGTCGTGGTGAACCTGTACCCGTTCACCGACACGGTGGCCTCGGGCGCGGACTTCGACGCGTGCGTGGAGCAGATCGACATCGGGGGCCCGTCGATGGTGCGTGCCGCGGCGAAGAACCACCCGTCCGTGGCCGTGGTCGTCGACCCGGCCGCCTACGGCGACGTGCTGTCGGCCGTGGAGGCCGGCGGGTTCACCCGCCAGGCCCGTACCCGGCTGGCCACCGAGGCGTTCCGGCACACCGCGTCCTACGACGTGGCCGTGGCGTCCTGGATGACGGAGCAGGTCGAGAAGGACGCCGAGGACGAGCAGGACGCCCGCTTCCCGGAGTGGATCGGTCAGGTCAACGAGCGTGTGCACTCGCTGCGTTACGGGGAGAACCCGCACCAGGCCGCCGCGGTGTACACCGCACCGGGCCAGGAGGGTGGGCTCGCCAACGCCGAGCAGTTCCACGGCAAGGCCATGAGCTACAACAACTACACCGACGCCGACGCCGCCTGGCGTTCGGCCTGGGACCACGAGCGTCCCTGCGTGGCGATCATCAAGCACGCGAACCCGTGCGGCATCGCCGTGGCAGACGACGTGGCCACCGCCCACCGCACGGCCCACGCCTGCGACCCGGTCTCGGCCTACGGCGGAGTCATCGCGGTGAACCGCCCGGTCTCCGTGGAGATGGCCAAGCAGGTCGCCGGGATCTTCACCGAGGTCATCGTGGCCCCCGGCTACGAGGACGGCGCCGTGGACGTGCTGAGCCGCAAGAAGAACATCCGTATCCTGCAGACCACCCCGCCGGTGCGTGAGGGTGCGGTGGAGCACCGCGAGATCTCCGGCGGTGTGCTGGTGCAGGAGCGCGACCTCGTCGACGCCCGCGGCGACGACCCGGCGAACTGGACGCTGGCCGCCGGTGGGGCCGCGGACGCCGCGACCCTCGCCGAGCTGGAGTTCGCCTGGCGTGCGGTGCGCGCGGTGAAGTCCAACGCGATCCTGCTGGCCAAGGACGGTGCCACCGTGGGAGTGGGCATGGGCCAGGTCAACCGCGTGGATTCGGCGAAGATCGCCGTGGACCGGGCGAACACCCTGGCGGGCGACGAGCGTCGCTCCGAGGGCTCTGTCGCCGCGTCCGACGCGTTCTTCCCCTTCGCCGACGGTTTCGAGACTCTGGCCGAGGCCGGGGTGCGTGCCGTGGTCCAGCCCGGTGGGTCGGTGCGTGACCAGGAGGTCATCGACGCCGCGGTCGCCGCAGGCGTGACGATGTACCTCACCGGGGAGCGCCACTTCGCGCACTGAGTGAGTGCAGGGCGGTTCCGCGGTTACGGGGCTACGATGAGGGTCCATCCTCGAGAGGACCCCACCATGAGCCGCAGGACCACCGCCCACCTCTTCCATTCCCTCGACGGTGTCGTCGAGGACCCCCACCTCTGGCAGTTCGACGCCTTCGGCCCGGAGGAGGGGGAGGCCATGGACGGCCTGCTCGCCCCGGTCACCGATGTGGTGATCGGGGCGACGTTGTGGCGGCAGTGGTCCGAGTACTGGCCCGGGGAGGTTGCCGGCGACGAGACGGACGGCTTCGGTGCCTGGGTGAACCCGGTGCGCAAGCACGTCGTCTCCTCGACGTTGGGGGACGAGCACCCCGACGGGCTCCCGTGGAACAGCACGTTGATCACCGGCGACCCCGTCGACTACCTCCAGGACCTCCGGGACTCCGAAGGCGGCGGCATCGCAGTGCTCGGCGGGATCACCACGGTACGCACGTTGTTCCTCGCTGGCGTCATCGACGAACTCACGCTCACGACCCACCCCGTCCTCGCGGGGACGGGTCGCCATCTCTTCGACGCGGAGATGCCCGTCACCCGGCTACGTCTGCTGGACGCCACGAAGACTTCCGTGGGCAACGCCGTGTTGACCTACGGGCTGCGACAGGGTGACTGACACGAGCGCTCAGGTCAGTTGTTTCGCGCCAGCCCGGCGTCGAGGATTGACGACCACCTGTCGACGGTCCGGCGCCGCTGATCCGAGTTGTGGACCAGGACCGCGCCCAGGCCGAGGCCGCGCGCCAGGTCGACCGTCATGCGCAGGAGCTCGCGGGTCGGGGGGTCGAGAAGGTCGGCGTCCAGTGCGATGGCCATGAGTTGCTGGACCTCACGTGCATACCGGCTATCGACCGACACGATCAGTTCGCGCAGGTCACCCTCTGATCCGGCTGCTGCGGACCACACGTGCAGGGCGGCGCGGAACGAATCGCTGGTGAAGGAGTCGAAAACGAGTTCCATCACCTCGACGGTCGGTGAACCGCCAGGGGGCGTCCCGAGATCGGCGACGGCCCGGCGAAGTTGATGGGTGAGCCTGGAGTAGAACTCCGCCACCGTTTCCTCGATCAGCACGTCGCGGGTCGGGAAGTGTCGCTGGGCGGCGCCGCGGGAGACGCCGGCCCCGACAGCCACCGCACTGACAGTCGTGTCGGCGGCCCCGTGGTGGGACAGCGTCGAGATTGCGGAGTCGAGGAGTTTTCGGCGTGTCTCCCGGCTCCGGGCCTGTTGTGGGGTGTGCGACATGTCGCCTCCGTTGGTCCATCCACGTCTGGGGTGTTGCTGGACAGGGTAGCAGTGTGGCGTGGTGGACAAGTGCGGAGGAACGCAGAAACACATCATTGATGATTCGCTATCCCTGGCTCTACCTGGGGATACATAGCCGGTGGGGGCGTGGTCCTTGAAATGAATCGTCGGTGATCTCTTTACTTTGTGTGCTGCATCACATACTGTCGTGCTTCAGAACCACATGCTGAGCATTGCAAAACGGAAGTAGTTCCGTGGTGCGAGGAGAGGACCACATGATGACGGCACCAACCGGAGCACCCGACCGCGCCGAGCACACCGTTGACCTCCGTTCGATGGTCACCGATCTTGAAGAACGTCTTGCCCGGGTTCGGCGTGGTGGGGGAGAGAGGGCGAGGCAACGACACGTGGACCGGGGAAAGATGCTTCCCCGCGACCGTGTCGACTCCCTGCTGGACCCCGGCAGTCCTTTCCTGGAGATCGCACCGCTGGCAGCGGAGGACATGTATGACGGGAAGGTGCCGGGTGCCGGAATCGTCGCCGGGGTCGGACTCGTGGAAGGCCGGCTATGCCTCATCGCAGCGAACGACGCGACCGTGTCAGGGGGTACCTACTACCCGGTGACGGTCAAGAAGCACCTACGTGCCCAGGAGATCGCGGAGGCGAACCGGCTTCCCTGCATCTACCTGGTCGACTCGGGCGGGGCGATGCTGCTCCAGCAGGACGAGGTCTTTCCGGACCGGGACCACTTCGGACGCATCTTCTACAACCAGGCCCGGATGTCCGCTGACGGGATCCCCCAGCTGTCCGCTGTGATGGGGTCGTGCACTGCAGGTGGTGCCTACGTTCCGGCGATTTCCGATGAAGCGGTCATCGTCGACGGTCAGGGGACGATCTTCCTCGCGGGCCCACCGCTGGTCAAGGCGGCGACAGGGGAGGACGTGAGTGCCGAGGACCTCGGCGGCGGTGCCATGCACTCCAGGATCTCCGGAGTCACCGACCATCTCGCCGCGGACGACGCGGACGCCATCCAACGAATCCGCGACATCGTCGCAACCCTTCCGCCGGACGCTCCCGCCGGAACGTCGGACGAACGCGGCACCGCAACGTCCTGCCGGCCACAGACCGACCTCTACGACATTGTGCCGCCGGACCTCAAGACCCCCTACGACGCACGTCAGGTCATTGAAATCCTGACGGACACGGGTTCCGTCCACGAGTTCAAGGCAGAGTACGACGACTCCGTGATCACCTGCTTCGCCAGGATCGAGGGGCACAGGGTCGGGATCATCGCCAACAACGGCGTCATCTTCGGAGACGGGGCGGTGAAGGCGGCCCACTTCATCGAGCTGTGTGAACAACGGGGCACACCGCTGCTGTTCCTCCAGAACACCACCGGGTTCATGGTCGGCAAAGACTATGAACAGGGAGGCATCGCCAAGAACGGCGCCAAGATGGTCACCGCCGTGGCGACGGCGAGCGTACCGAAGCTGACCGTGATCACGGGCGGAGGATTCGGAGCCGGGAACTACGCCATGTGCGGTCGCGCCTACTCACCCAGGTTCCTCTGGACGTGGCCGAACGCCAAGGTCTCGGTGATGGGCGGGGCCCAGGCCGCCATGACGTTGTCCACCGTGCGTGCCGCGAAACAGGAGCGCGAGGGACACACATGGTCTGAATCGGACCGTGCGGAGTTTGAGCAACCGATCCGGGACCTGTTCGACGAGAAGTCCAGCTGCTGGTACGGCACCGCCCGCCTCTGGGACGACGGCGTCATCGACCCCGCCGACACCCGGCGCATCCTGTCCATGGCCCTGGACGTCTGTGCACGGGTCCCACGTGATGACCAGGCCGGTTCCGGCTTCGGCGTATTCCGGATGTGAGGAAGCAGAATGAACATGTTCGACACCGTCCTTGTCGCCAACCGGGGCGAGATCGCCTGCCGGGTCATACGCTCGGTCCAGGACGCGGGGCTACGCGCCGTCGCCGTCTACTCCGACGCCGACGCGGCCGCCCCGCACGTGGGTGCCGCGGACCTGGCCGTGCGGCTCGGCCCGGCCGCGGCCGCCGAGTCTTACCTCAACATCGACCGGGTTCTCGCCGCCGTCGCCGCCTCCGGCGCCGGTGCCGTCCACCCCGGTTACGGGTTCCTGTCCGAGAACGCGGACTTCGCACGTGCCTGCGAGGACGCCGGCATCGTCTTCATCGGGCCGTCCGCCGAGGCCATCGAGGAAATGGGTGACAAGATCACCGCCAGGGCCACCGTCGAGTCCAGGGGAGTGCCGACCGTGCCCGGCATCTCGCGCCCCGGCCTCACCGACGAGCAGCTCGTCGACGGGGTGACCGGCGCCGACGGAGGCGACGGGGTGGAGTTCCCCGTACTCATCAAGCCCTCGGCCGGGGGCGGGGGCAAGGGCATGCACGTCGTGGAGGAGCCGGACGGACTACCGGGGGCCATCGCCACGGCACGTCGGGAGGCGGCGTCCACTTTCGGCGACGACACCCTGTTCATCGAGCACTACGTGGAGACTCCACGGCACATCGAGGTGCAGGTCATGGCGGACGCACACGGCAACGTGATCCACCTCGGCGAGAGGGAGTGTTCGCTGCAACGGCGCCACCAGAAGGTCATCGAGGAAGCGCCGTCGACGTTGCTCGACGCACAGACACGGACACGTATCGGCGAGGCGGCCTGCGACGCCGCCCGGGCGTGCGGCTACCGGGGTGCCGGAACCGTGGAGTTCATCGTCTCCGCCTCGAGGCCGGACACCTTCTTCTTCATGGAGATGAACACCCGGCTGCAGGTGGAACACCCGGTCACGGAGCTGGTGACGGGCATCGACCTGGTGGACCTGCAGATCAAGGTTTCCCAGGGCGAGCACCTGCCCATAACTCAGGAACAGGTGACGATGACCGGACATGCCGTGGAGGCCAGGGTGTACGCCGAGGACCCCGCCAACGGCTTCCTGCCCACCGGCGGGCTGATCACCTCCCTGCGTTGGCCCACCGGCCCCGGCGTACGCGTCGACGCAGGAGTCGTCGAAGGCCAGGAGGTCAGCCCGGACTACGACCCGATGCTCGCCAAGGTCATCTCCCACGGTGCCGACCGGGACCAGGCGGTGCAGCGCCTCGACGAGGCTCTCGCACGGACTCTCATCGTGGGGCCCGGCACCAACATCGAGTTCAACCGGTACCTCCTCGAGGATCCGAAGGTTCGCACCGGGGAGCTCGACACCGGACTGCTCGACCGCATCGCAGACGACTTTGCGGAACGCCAGGCACCCGGGGAGGCCGTTCTGGTCGCCGCGCTCGCGCTGCGGGACTCGGCGAGGCAGGAGGAGGGTAGGTCTGGCCGGCACCGTGCCTGGGCACAAGCCGACGGCTGGAGGCTGGGTGGGGTACCGGCACCCTTCCGGACCAGACTCGCCGTGCCCGGTACCGGTCCCGTCGACGTCCGCCTGGACGTGGACGGCGACCGGGTGACCTGTACGCAGACCCCGGTGGATCCGGAGCAGACCGCAGATGGGCCGGTGCAGGCCACACTCACCACCTACCCGGGTTCCGGGAAGGACGAGACGAACCGTGTGCTGACCCCGCGAGGGGAGATCGCGCCGGGCCGTCGCTGGTTGAGCAGGAACCTGGCTGTCCCGCTGGACGCGGCGGGTGGGCGGTCGGTCGCCGTCTCCGGCAGTGAGGGGACCTGGGTTTTCGAACCCCTCGGCCTGTCCAGTTCCGCCGTGGACCTCCAAGGCGGGGAGGACGACGTCCTCAGCCCCATGCCCGGCACCGTCGTCGCCGTGCCCGTGCAGGACGGCGCGACGGTGACCGGGGGCCAACCGCTGATCGTGCTCGAGGCCATGAAGATGGAGCACTGCCTGACCGCAGCGCATGACGGAACCGTGAGCCTCGGTTGCGCCGTGGGCGACAAGGTCGGCGCCGGCACGGTCCTGGCGACTGTGGCCGCCGTCGCCGACACCGAACCAGAACAACCACACCACTCGTGAAAGGACGCACCATGTCTCCTCAGTCTGTATCTTCCACACGTTCCTCCATCGCCGATGATGGACTCTCCACGGAACTCGCTGACCTGCGTCGCACGGTCGAGGAGTTCGCCAACGAGGTCGTCGACCCGAAGTCCGCCGACAACTACCGGAACCACACCTTCGACTACGACATCGTCGCCCAGATGGGGGACCTCGGACTCTTCGGCCTGCCGTTCTCCGAGGAGTACGGCGGCATGGGCGGCGACTACTTCGCGCTCGGAGTCGCCCTCGAGGAGCTGGCCCGCGTCGACCAGTCCGTGGCCATCACCCTTGAAGGCGGATGCTCTCTCGGAGCCATGCCGATCTACCGCTTCGGTGATGAGGCGCAGAAGGAGAGGTGGCTTCCCGACCTCGTCGCGGGCCGGGCACTCGCCGGATTCGGTCTCACCGAACCGGGTGCCGGATCGGATGCCGGCGGGACGGCGACCACCGCGAAACTCGACGACGGTCACTGGGTGGTCAACGGGTCGAAACAGTTCATCACCAATTCCGGGACTGACATCACCTCGCTGGTCACCACGACCGCGGTGACCGGCACCCGCGAGGACGGGAGGAAGGAACTCTCGGCGATCATCGTGCCCACGGATACACCCGGGTTCACCGCGGAACCCGCCTACGACAAGGTTGGTTGGAACAGTTCGGACACCCACCCGCTGAGCTACGACGACGTCCGGGTCCCGGAAGCCAATCTTCTCGGCACCCGGGGCAGGGGATTCGCGCAGTTCCTCTCCATCCTCGCCGAGGGGCGGGTGGCGATCGCGGCACTGGCGACCGGCGTGGCCCAGGGATGCGTGGACGAGGCCGTGTCCTATGCGAGGCAGCGGACGTCCTTCGGCCGGCCGATCGCGGAGTACCAGGGGATTTCCTTCAAGATCGCCCGGATGGAGGCACGCGCCTGGTCCGCGAGGCAGGCGTGGAGGTCTGCGGCGAGGAAGATGCTCACCGGTGCCGACTTCAGCAGGGAGGCGTCCATCGCGAAGATGCTCTCCGCTGAGGCGGCGATGGACAATGCACGCGACGCGACACAGGTGTTCGGCGGTGCCGGCTACATGAACGAGACCCGCGTGGCCCGTCACTACCGTGACTCCAAGATCCTCGAGATCGGTGAGGGCACCACGGAGGTCCAGCTCATGCTCATCGCCCGGTCGCTCGGCCTGGAGGGCCCGGAGAGCGGGAAGGGGAGGTCATGAACGCGGTCGAACAACGTGGCCTGTGGCTGGAGGAGTTCAGTGAGGGCACGACCTACCTGCACCGTCCGGGGCGGACGGTGACGGAGGCGGACAACACCTTCTTCACCACGCAGACGATGAACACCCAGCCACTCCACCTCGACGCGGCGTGGGCGTCGACCCAGCACGGTTTCCGCGGTGAGCGCCTGGTGAACTCGATGTTCACCCTGTCCACGGTGGTGGGCCTGTCGGTGAACCAGCTGACGCTCGGCACGATCGTGGCCAACCTCGGTTTCTCCGACGTGGCGTTCCCGGCCCCCATGTTCCACGGAGACACCCTGTACGCCGAGACCACGTGCATGTCCACCAGGGTCTCGGAGTCACGACCTGGCCAGGGTGTGGTGGAACTCCGGCACGTGGGGCGCAACCAGCACGGCGACGTCGTGTGTACCGCAGTGCGATCCACGCTGGTGCGACGTCGGCCGGAACAGCCAGGGGAGCAGGGGGCCGGGTCATGACGCAATCGGTAGATCGCTGGGCCCCGCCCGGCCCGGCCCTGCTCTTCGCCCCGGCCGACCGCCCGGAGCGTTTCACCACCGCGGCCGAGCGGTCGGACGCCGTCATCCTCGACCTGGAGGACGGGTGCAGGAGGGAGAACCGTGCCACCGCCCGACGGAACGTCGTCTCCGCCGGACGTGAGGGCACACTGGATCCGGCACGCACGGTCGTGCGGGTCAACCCGCCGGGCACCGGCGACTTCGGGGAGGACGTGCGCGCGGTCGCCGCGTCCGGTTTCCGGACGGTGATGCTGCCGAAGACCGAGGGCGCCGACTCGGTGGAGGCATTGCGTGACGTCCTCCCCGAGGCGGAGGCTTGGCGGGTCATCGCCCTCGTCGAGACGCCGAGAGGCGCCTTGTCCCTGGCCTCCGTCGCCGACCATCCGCAGGTGGACGCCCTGATGTGGGGTGCCGAGGACCTGACGGCGGCCCTCGGCGGCACCGCCTCACGGTACGGTGCGGACGAACTGCCCACCACTGGTGGAGGCGTCTCCGGAAGTCCCGGAGGGTACCGGGAGGTACCGCGGCTCGTCCGCTCGATGGTCCTGCTGCACGCAGCGGCGGCGAACATCGTCGCCCTCGACTCGATCCACGCCGACACCTCGGACACCACCGGTGCGGGGGCCGAGGCCGTCGACGCGGCGGCCAGCGGTTTCTCGGCGACCGTCGCCATCCACCCCGGTCTCGTCCCCGTCATCCGGGAGGCGTACCGGCCCACCCGGGAGCAACAGGAGTGGGCCCGCCGGGTGGTCGCCGGGGCCGCCGCCAACTCCGGTGCCTTCGCCGTCGACGGCAGGATGATCGACGCACCGCTGCTCCGCCAGGCAGAGGAGATCCTGAACCGTACGTCCACCACAACACAACCACCACACGAGCCACCACACGAGCACAGGAGCTGAAACCCATGGCACCCGTTTTCCTTTCCTCCCCCGGCGACATCGACCCGTCGTTGTCCCACGCGCTGGGGCCGACGGACACACACCTGCTCGACGAGACCATCGGCCAGAACCTGGCCCGGACGGTCGCCGCCTTCCCGGACAAAGACGCACTCATCGACCTCTACGGCGACATCCACCTCAGCTACCAGGAACTGCACCGCAAGGTGCTCAAGCTGGCGTCAGGACTGCACAACGCCGGATACCGGAGGGGCGACCGCATCGGGGTGTGGTCACCGAACCGGTGGGAGTGGGTCATCCTGCAGTTCGCCACCGCGGAGATCGGTGCGATCCTGGTCTGCATCAACCCCACGTACCGTGCCCGTGAGCTGACGTACGCGGTGAACCAGTCGGGGGTCAAGGGACTGTTCTCCGCCGGTAGGTTCAAGGACTCCAACTACCGGGCGATGGTCGGTA